>NZ_JRZZ01000003.1:142693-159748 GCF_002865965.1 Erwinia sp. B116 | reverse complement strand
GCTTCTCAGAGCTGAACGATGCGGAAGACCAGGCCGAGCGTTTCCTGCAGCAGGTTAACGCCAAAGACGCCGGTGATGACGAAGCGATGTTCTACGACGAAGACTACGTCACCGCGCTGGAGCACGGCCTGCCGCCAACGGCTGGCCTCGGCATCGGTATCGACCGTATGGTGATGCTGTTCACCAACAGCCACACCATCCGCGACGTGATCCTGTTCCCGGCCCTGCGCCCGAGCAGCAAGTAAGCGTTCGCCACCCGGCCCGTTCGCGGGCCGATGATGCCGGTCACCCAGGTGGCCGGCATTTTTTTTGCCGGTTGCCAGTGAAAGTTTAAGGGCGGGCAAGTTGCAGACAGCAAAAAGGAGAGCGTTTGCTCTCCTTTTAAGGTTGTTCTACGACAGCTATAAGCTGAAGGGTTAGCCGCTGCCTAACCAACCGGATACTTGTTCTTTACGAACCGACCCCGGCCAGGGTGCTACGCGGGTCTCGTCTGGATTTTAAGAGCGGGGAGACTCAAGCACACTCTGGGTGAAATTTATACTCCCTTTTTAGCGTTCAATCAAGCGCGTCTGGTTCCGGCAGAGCTAAACACCGAGCTGCCGGGCAGTGCGATCTCTGCGTTGTTTACCAGAGTGCAGCATCCTGCGAAAAACAGACCATATACGCAAGTCGCCTAACTGCTCTTCGGTTGGATTACCTTCCGGCACCGTTAACAACCAGTCGCGGCAGGCGTGATCAACGCTGATATGTGTTCCCTGAAGAATGAGTCCCACGACAGTTCCCTCTGTTGTCCGAAGCAAACACCTTACCTGCAATATTCCCGCAGCAGGAAGCAGGTCGGACACTGAATAGTCACAGGTTGCGAGATGGCTTCCTGAATTCTGTGGGAGACAGCACTTTTATTACGTCATTCCTCTCTTTACATCTGTGCCTGAAGGCCACGATAGTAAGTTCTTACGATCAAGCGACTCCGAGGACTCCCATGAACCGACCCGCTTTTATCCGTCACTGGCGTGAGCTGGAGGGCGAAGATAATGAACACTACCCGGACAGCGACGAGCTGATGTCGATTGGCGCGCCGCTGGGCAGGGCGCTGGGGCTGACCCGGCTGGGCATCCATCACGAGCGGCTGCTGCCCGGTCGGCGTATGTCATATCCGCACGCGGAAAGTGCGGAAGAGGAGTTTGCCTGGGTGCTGCAGGGCGAGCCGGCGGTGTGGATCAACGGCGAACTGTGGCCGCTGAAACCGGGCGACGCGGTGGCATTTCCGGCGGGCACCGGCATCTGCCATACCTTTATCAACAACGGCGACAGCGAAGCGCATCTGCTGATCGTTGGCGAAGCGAGCAAACCTGAGAACCGCATCTGGTATCCGAAGAATACGGCGTATCTCGCCACCCGTCCCGACCGCTGGGAAGACCCGCCACAGCAATCGTTCGGCCCGCACGATGGGCTGCCTGATGCGCAAAGCAAGTGCAGATAGCGATAGCATGGCGGGTAGCGGCAAACGGGCTGCCCTCTGCCTGAACTGTTAACTCCCCAGCACTTTTCCCCCTGTCGTTTGCCTGGCCCCGGCCGGCCAGGCATGATGGCGCAAAAATCTGGCGGATAACGAAAATGATCAATGTTGCACTGGTGGACGACCACGTGGTGGTGCGTTCCGGTTTTGCTCAACTGCTGTCGCTGGAAAGTGATATGCAGGTGACCGGCCAGTTTGCCAGCGCCGAACAGGCGTGGCCGCACCTGCTGCGGGAACCTTATGACGTCACGGTGCTGGATATCGCCATGCCCGACGAGAGCGGGCTGAACCTGCTCAGCCGCCTGCGGCAGCAGCGGCCCGGCTTTCGCGCCATCATCCTCAGCATTTATGACACCAGCGCCTTTGTGCAAAGCGCGATGGATAAAGGGGCCAGCGGCTATCTGACCAAGCGCTGCGGCCCGGAAGAGCTGGTGCAGGCGGTGCGTTCGGTCAGCGTTGGCGGGCTCTATCTCTGTGCCGATGCGCTGCGGGCGCTGCGCCAGACCCGGCCGCTGCCGACCGCGCTGAACGCGCTGACGCCGAGGGAGCGGCAGGTGTTTGACCTGCTGATCGTTGGCACCAGCGTCCGGGCGATCGCCGACCAGCTGGCGCTGAGCCATAAAACGGTGCACGTTCATCGCGCTAACGTGCTGGATAAACTGCACTGCGCCAGCACGGTAGATCTGGTGCATTTCGCCCTGCAGCATCAGCTGTTGGGGCAGCCCTGATGCCGCAGGCGCGCCAGGTGATGCTGCCGCTGATGCTGGCGCTGTTTTTTGCCCTCAGCTGGCTGGCGCTGTGGACCATCAGCCTGTGGCTGAGCGAGGACAGCCAGCAGTCGGTGCTGCTGCTGCCGGGCGGCCTGTATCTGGCGCTGACCATCCTGCTGCCGAAACGCTACTGGCTGCCGCTGCTGGTGGTGGTGTTGCTGCTGCTGGGCTGGCTGCTGCTGGAACAGCTGCTGACCGGCTATGCGATCCTGCTGTCGCCGCTGCTCAGCCTGCTGCCCGCCTGGCTCTGCCAGCGCTCCTGGCATCTGCACACCCTCTACTGGCAGCGCCTGCTGCTGCTGCTGGCCGCCGTGGCGCTGAACGCGCTGCTGCAGGGGGCGCTGGTCGGCTTCGGTCTGACCGCGCCGCTGGCCCAGACGCTGCTGGCCAGCTTTACCGGCGGCGTACTGCTCACGCCGTTTATCTATCTGATCTACGAATATCTGCGTCAGCAGCATCTCAGCGATATGTTAGCGCAGCGTCTGCCCGACCCGCCGCTGCGCACCTCGCTGCTGATCTGGTGTTCGGTGGTGTTCGCCATCGGCGTCTGCGTGCAGCTGTCGATCGCGCCACAGATGGAGCGCCTGCTGCTGATCGTGGTGTTTCTGCCCAACGTGGTGATGGCCTACCGATTTGGCTGGCAGGGCGGGGTGCTGTCGGCGATGATCGGCAGCGTGCTGATCACCCTGACCCGCCAGGCCAGCGGTGCCTTTACCGACCTGCGCGAGCTGGAGCTGTTTCTCTCCACCCAGGCGCTGCTCGGCATTGGGCTGGGCATTGCCGTCAGCCGTCAGCAGCAGCTGGCACAGCATCTGCAGCGCTATCGCCAGCAGCTGGAGAAGGAGTTGCTGGCCCGCCGCGGGCTGATGGCGCAGCTGGTGGACACCGAAGAGCAGGTGCGCAAGGCGATCGCCCGTGAGCTGCACGATGAGATTGGCCAGAACATCACCGCCATTCAGATCCAGGCGATGCTGGTGGCGCGCGCCAGCGACACGCCGGCGGCAAAGCTGGCGGCCGGGCAGATTGGCGACCTGTCGCAGCGCATCCATCACACCACCCGCCAGCTGCTGCGGCAGATCCGCCCGCCGGTGCTGGACGAAATGTCGCTGGATCAGGCGCTGCAGCACCTGGCCGGCGAGTTCTCCTTTGCCGATCGCGGCATTGAATTTGAGCTCGACTACCGGCTGAGCGCGGCACCTAAGGACGAGCTGCTGACCTTTACCCTCTACCGCGTGGTGCAGGAGCTGCTGAACAACAGCAGCAAACACGCCGGTGCGCGACGGGTCAGCGTCAGCCTCAGCGAAGCCCCCGGCCAGCTGATGCTGACGGTCAGCGACGACGGCGTCGGCATACCCGCCGAGGTCAGCGGCGGCTTTGGCCTGCGCGGTATTGAGGAGCGGGTACGGGCGTTAGGCGGCGACTGGCAGCTGTTGCCGCCGCCCGGTACGCAAATAATTGTTAACCTGCCCACAAATTCACGCGAAAACCCGGCATAACCAGGAATAAGTCTTAGTCGCTTCCTACTTAGTCTCATGCCCGATCCCACGGCTTTCCCTATAGTGCCCCTAACCACCCGGAGGTTGACATGGCTGCCGTCGCTCTGACGCCAGAACAGATTACCGAACGCTACCGCTACTGGCGGCCGCGGCTGCTGTTCGCGATGGTTATCGGCTACGCCGCGTTTTACCTCACCCGTCGCAGCATCAGCCACGTGATGCCGGTGCTGCAGCTGGAGCTGGGGCTGGATAAGGCGGATATCGGCCTGCTCGGCACGCTGTTTTACCTGGTGTATGGCGCGTCGAAGTTCTTCTCCGGCCTGCTCAGCGACCGCTGTTCCGCCCGCTGGTTTATGGGCTGCGGGCTGATCGCCACCGGGGTACTGAATATCGTCTTTACCCTGTGCCACTCGTGGAGTGCGCTGCTGGTGGTGTGGACGCTGAACGGCTTTTTCCAGGGCTGGGGCTGGCCACCCTGTGCGCGGCTGCTGACCAGCTGGTACTCCAGAAATGAGCGCGGCTTCTGGTGGGGCTGCTGGAATACCTCCATCAACCTCGGCGGGGCGCTGGTGCCGCTGCTGTCAGGCTGGCTGGCGGTAAGCCAGGGCTGGCAGGCGGCGCTGCTGCTGCCCGGCGCGGTCGGCATCGCCATCGGCATCGGGCTGTGCTGGCAGCTGCGCGATAAGCCGGCCACGCTGGGGCTGCCGCCGGTCGGCGAGTGGCGTCGCGATCCGCTGGAGCTGTGGCAGCTGCAGCACAGCCCGCCGTCGACGCTGCGGCAAATATTGCGCCGCGACATTCTGGCCAACCGCACTATATGGCTGTTGAGCGTCTCCTACGTGCTGGTCTATCTGATCCGCATCGCGCTTAACGACTGGGGCACGCTGTGGCTGACCGAAACCCACGGCGTCAGCCTGCTGGCGGCCAACGCCACGCTGTCGCTGTTTGAACTGGGCGGGGTGATCGGCGCGCTGTTCGCCGGCTGGGGTTCTGACCTGCTGTTTCGCGGCCAGCGCGCACCGGTGATTTTGCTGTTTGCCTGCGGGCTGTTTATCAGTATGGCCGCGCTGTGGCTGGCGCCGGTGCACCACCCGGCGCTGCTGTCGGTGAGCTTTTTCAGCCTCGGATTTTTTGTCTTTGGTCCACAGATGCTGATTGGCCTGGCGGCGGCGGAGTACAGCCATAAAGACGCGCCGGGCACCGTCACCGGCTTTCTGGCGCTGTTTGCCTATCTCGGCGCGGCGCTGGCCGGCTGGCCGCTGGCGAAGCTGATGCAGGACTACGGCTGGCCCGGATTCTTTGCCTTACTGACCGCGGCGGCGGGCTGTATCGGCCTGCTGTTGATGCCGCTGCTGATTGCCGGGCTGAACCGGTTGAGATTTAAACAGGCTCCGTAATGACGGGGTCTGCCGACCCCCGAAAATAAGGATAACCTGATGAAACTGAACATGCTCTCTACCCTGATGGTGGCCGCGGTATCCCTCGGCACGCTGGCCGGCACCGCTCAGGCGCAAGGCCGGCTGGTGATCTACTGCAGCGCCACCAACGCCATGTGTGAAACAGAAGCCAAAGCCTTCGGCGAAAAGTATGACGTGAAAACCAGCTTTATCCGCAACGGCTCCGGCAGCACGCTGGCCAAGGTCGACGCCGAGAAAAACAACCCGCAGGCCGACGTCTGGTACGGCGGCACGCTCGACCCGCAGTCGCAGGCGGGGGAGATGGGGCTGCTGCAGGCGTATAAATCACCGAACCTTGAGCAGATCATGCCGCAGTTCCGCGATCCGGCCAAACTGAAGGGCAACTTCTCCTCGGCGATCTACGTCGGCATTCTCGGCTTCGGCGTCAATACCCAGCGGCTGAAGGAGAAGAACCTGCCGGAGCCTAAGTGCTGGAAGGATCTGACCAACCCGGTCTATAAGGGTGAAATTCAGATTGCTGACCCGCAAAGCTCCGGCACCGCTTACACCGCACTGGCCACCTTTACCCAGCTGTGGGGCGAGGATCAGGCCTTTGCCTACCTGAAACAGCTTAACGGCAACATCTCGCAGTACACCAAATCCGGCATCGCCCCGGCGCGTAACGCCGCCCGCGGTGAAACGGCGATCGGCATCGGCTTCCTGCACGACTACTCGCTGGAGAAAGAGAAGGGCGCACCGCTGACGCTGGTTTCACCCTGTGAAGGTTCCGGCTATGAAGTCGGCGGCGTCAGCATCCTGAAAAACGCCCGTAACGCTGAAAACGCGAAGCTGTTCGTTGACTGGGCGCTGTCGAAAGAGGCGCAGGAGCTGTCGTGGAAAAAAGGCCAGTCCTACCAGATCCTCACCAACACCACCGCCGAGTCATCGCCGAACTCGCTGAAGCTCGACGATCTCAAGCTGATTGACTACGACATGGATAAGTTCGGGGCGACGGAGACGCGTAAGCACCTGATCACCAAATGGGTTAACGACGTCAAAATGGGCCAGTAATCCGCCTGATGGCGCGCCTGCGGGCGCGCTCACCTGCTGTACCAACTTCCGGGGAATACTATGAGTAACACCATCGCGCTGCGCCAGACGCAGGGCAAAGATGCTGTTTTTATCTGGCTGGCGCTGCTGGTGGCGGGCTACCTGCTGCTGCCGGTCTTCAGCCTGAACTACGGGCTGATGGAGTCGACGGCGGACGAGATCCTCGCCGCCTACGGCTGGTCCGGCCTGAATATCAGCCTGCTGTGGCTGCTGCCACCGCTGCTGCTGCTGGTGCGGCCGCTGCGGGCCGGCAACGCGGCTGCGCGCCACCGCTTTGACGCGGGCTGGGCGGCGGGCTGCGCCCTGCTGATGGTGGCCAGCGCCGCGCTGACCGGTAGCGGCATGGGCTACGGCACTATTGTCATGCTTATCGGGCTGGGTGGGGTGATCACCGTGGCGCTGGCGCGGCTGGAGTGGCTGGGCGGCGACCGCTTTGTGCTGGCTTCGCTGATTGCCATCGTGGCGTTAATCGGCCTGTTTATCATCTGGCCGAGCCTGGCGATCTTCAAACCGATGGTCACCGACGACAACGGCGACTTTGCGCCGCTGCAGTTCATGGCCGTGCTCGGGCAAAAACATATCCTGCTGGTGGTGTGGAACTCGTTCCTGCTCAGCGCCGCGGTGGGGGTAGGCTGTACCTTCTTCGGCCTGATTCTGGCGATCTACACCACGCGCATCGCCAAACGTTCGGCGCTGCTGGGGCGGGTGTTCTCGATTCTGCCGATCGTCACGCCGCCGTTCGTGGTCGGGCTGGGCGTTACGCTGATGATGGGGCGATCCGGCTACGTTACCGAGCTGATGGTGACCTACTTCGGCCTGACCGACACCAACTGGCTGTACGGCTTCACCGGTATCTGGCTGGCCCAGGTGCTGGCGTTTACGCCGATGTCCTTTATGATCCTCGACGGCGCGATTAAAACGCTGCACCCGTCGCTGGAAGAGGCCTCCTATACGCTGCGCGCTACCCGTCTGCAGACCTTTCAACAGGTGTTTCTGCCGCTGCTGAAGCCGGCGCTGGCCAACTCGTTCCTGATCGTCATCGTGCAGTCGCTGGCCGACTTCAGTAACCCGCTGGTGCTCGGCGGCAACTTTGACGTGCTGGCCACCCAGATCTACTTCTATATCACCGGTGCCCAGCTGGACTACACCTCCGCCAGTACGCTCGGGGTGATCCTGCTGCTGTTCTCGCTGCTGGTGTTCTGCGTGCAGTATCTGTGGATCGGCAAGCGCTCCTACGTCACAATCTCCGGCAAATCATCACGCGGCGACGTACAGCCGCTGCCGCGCGCGCTGGTGTGGTCGGTGACGACCCTGCTGTGGGTGTGGATCGCCTTTAACGTCCTGCTGTACGGCAGCATCTTCTTCGGCAGCTTTACCGTCAACTGGGGGGTGGATTACACCCTGACGCTGGATAACTTCAGCAAGCTGTTCGGCCAGGGCTTCAGCGAGGGCGCATGGCCATCACTGCTCGACACGCTGCTGTTTGCCGGCGTTGCGGCACCGATTACCGCCCTGTTTGGCCTGTTGATCGCCTGGGTGGTGGTGCGCCAGCAGTTCCGCGGCAAGAAGGTGATCGAGTTCTCCACCATGCTGTGCTTTGCCGTACCGGGTACCGTGGCGGGCATCTCCTATATCCTCGCCTTTAACGGCGCGCCGGTGTACCTCACCGGTACCGCCGCGATCGTGATTATCTCGATGGTGATGCGCAACGTGCCGGTAGGCATTCGCGCCGGGATCGCCGGGCTGGGCCAGCTGGACAAGTCGCTGGACGAAGCCTCCCTCAGCCTGCGCGCCGGTTCGCTGCGCACCATGGTTTACATCGTGCTGCCGCTGCTGCGCCCGGCGATCCTCTCGGCGCTGATCTACAGCTTCGTGCGGGCCATCACCACCGTCAGCGCCATTATCTTCCTCGTCACGCCGGACACCCGCGTCGCCACCTCCTACATCCTCAACCGCGTTGAGGACGGTGAGTACGGTATGGCGATCGCCTACGGTTCGATTCTGATCGTGGTGATGCTGGCAATTATCTTTATTTTCGATGCGCTGGTCGGTGAAGCGCGCGTGGCCCGCTCGCGGGCGAAAAACAGTTAGAGAGTGCTTATGAACGCCAATATTGCAGCAACCCAGGCTAAAAAAGGTTTTGTTGAATTGCGCAACGTCGCCAAGCGATTTGGCAGCAATGCGGTGATTGAAGGCCTCAACCTGTCGATTCCGCAGGGGCAGATGGTGACGCTGCTCGGCCCGTCGGGCTGCGGAAAAACCACCGTCCTGCGCATGGTTGCCGGGCTGGAAAAGCCCAGCGACGGGCAGATCTTTATCGACGGTGAGGACGTTACCCACCGCTCGATTCAGCAGCGCGACATCTGCATGGTGTTTCAGTCCTACGCGCTGTTCCCGCATATGTCGCTGGGCGAGAACATCGGCTACGGGCTGAAGATGACCGGCCGGCCAAAGGCGGAAATCCGTGAGCGGGTAGAGGAAGCGCTGGAGCTGGTTGACCTGGCGGGCTTTGCCGACCGCTACGTTGACCAGATTTCCGGTGGCCAGCAGCAGCGCGTGGCGCTGGCCCGCGCGCTGATCCTCAAGCCGAAGGTGCTGCTGTTTGATGAGCCGCTGAGTAACCTGGACGCCAACCTGCGCCGCAGCATGCGCGAAAAGATCCGCGAGTTGCAGCAGCAGTTCAACATCACCTCGCTGTATGTCACCCACGATCAGAGCGAGGCTTTTGCGGTCTCCGACAGCGTACTGGTAATGAACAAAGGGCAGATTATGCAGCTCGGCGAACCGCAGCAGCTCTATCGCTACCCGGCTTCGCGCTTTATGGCCAGCTTTATGGGCGATATCAATATCTTCCAGGCGCGGATCTTCCCCGCCAGCGTGGAGATTCAGGGCTATTCTGTCCCGCGTCCTGACGGCTTTGCCGCCGATCGTCAGCACTGTACGGTGGGCGTGCGTCCGGAGGCGATCACCCTCAGCACCCGGGGAGAGGCGAGCCAGCGTTGCAGCATCATTAAAGTGGCCTATATGGGGCCGCAGTACGAGGTGCTGGTGGACTGGCAGGGGCAACAGCTGCTGCTGCAGGTCAATGCGACCGAGCTGCAACCCGCGCCGGGCGACAGCTTCTTCCTGCAGATCCATCCGTTTGGCATGTTCGTACTGCAGGAAGAGTAGGCCGGTCGAGTCCGCAAGTCTGATGGCGGTTCAGCCGAGCAGCGCCGCCGTCAGCCACTGGTTAAAACGGGCGTAAGGGATATACAGCGACACGTCACGATAAAGCAGCTTGCCGGTTTTAATATCGTCAAGCCGCCGGCTGTAGCCGACAATCACCCCGGCGACGGTATTGTCCGAGGCGTTATACACCGCGCCGCCGGACATCCCCTGTACCACGCCGGCACTGCTGGCGACCGCCACGCAGCTGCGCTTGTTCCAGTTGTTATCCAGACCGGTGTTAATCAGATTGACGCCGCTGGAAGCCATCGGCAGGGCGTTGATAAAGCTGTAACCGTACATATTCACCCGATCGCCCAGCTTGCCGTTGCGAAAGCGCGGCTGCTGTTTAAGCTCATCATTTTTATGGTAGACCACCGCCAGGTCGCACTCGGGATGCCAGGCTTTCACCCGGTAGAGCGAATATTTTGCCACATGGGCCGCGGTCAGGCTGTATTCCGCGGTCAGCGGAATGGTGGTGCCGAGCGTTCCCGCACCGAGGATGGTAGGAATGCCGGTAAAGGTCATATCGACCCGTTTGGACGTTTCATCACTGTAGTGATAGCTGCCGACTGAGCAGCCGCTCAGGCAGACCGCTAACAGGCATACTGCAGATCGCATAGGTAACCCCGGTGGTTTAAACGTGTTTTCCGCCAGATTCCTTTCCCCCTCTCTGCAGTGATTGAGGCTTTTTTTATTGCAGAGGGCTAATGTATTTTTTCGTCATCAAGCCTAACGATGCCCACAGGGATCGCAATCCTCCTGGTCCTGGAGTGAGTTTTTTCGGATGATCCCTAACGGTAAGTGGTTAATTCACCTTACGTAATCAGGGGTTAGAGGCGTCTGCCGTGGTGCTGAAGGCTGGCCGGGCAGGCCAGGCCAGCGTTGTCGTCCGGACACAATGGGTTATCGGACGTGCTTAAGATCTCATTAGTGCCGGGTGCGACATTTTTATTGCGGCGCGCCAGAATGCCCTTAATCCGTCGTCAGGGGGCGGAGATTAGCGGGCATCACGCGGGGTTGGATTAACTGTTAATGGCGTTGGTCAGCCACTGTTCAAAGCCGGCGTAGGGAATGTACAGCGATACGTCGCTGTACAGCTTCTCACCGGTTTTCTTATCGTTGATGCGGCCGCTGTAGCCGACGATCACCCCGGCAATCGAATCATCGCTGGCGTTGTAGACCGGGCCACCGGACATGCCTTTCACCACGCCGGCGTTGCTGGCCACCGCCACGCAGCCGCGTTTGTTATAGCTGTTATCGATGCCGGTATTAATCAGGTTAACGCCGCTGGAGGCCACCGGCATGGCGCTGATAAAGCTGTAGCCGTAATAGTTAACGCGGTCACCGATGTTGCTGTTACGGAACACCGGCGACTGCTTCAGGTCGCTGTTGTCATGGTAAATCACCGCCAGATCGCACTGGGGGTGCCAGGCCTTCACGCGGTGGAGTGAGAACTTCGCCACGTGCGCGGCGGTCAGGCTGTACTCCGGCGTCAGCGGAATGGTCGAGCCGAGCGAACCGGCACCGAGGATAGTGGGAATGCCGGTAAAGGTCATATCGACGCGCTTAAGGGACTCTTTGCTGTAGTGGTAGTCACCCACCGAGCATCCGCTGAGGACGAGGGCTGACAGGGCGATTAAAATTTTCATTACGTTTCCTTCGGATAAGTGAATAACTTTCCGTCGGATACGGCGGTGCCTGATGTCGTCAGTGGCTTACCCTTCGCAGAAAGTTGCTGGTGTTTCTGCGGCGCATGGTGGTGTTTTTTTCATCGCCCAACAACCTGACTCACCTTAAATTAAGGGGATTAAGGCCTTTAAGGGTGAGAGGATTCCTAATTGTTAAGCATCAGGGATACTGATGTTAATGAAAGAGGTGGCAGAGGCCGATTGTTGCAAAAATGGCAATACACCCTTGCCTTGAGTGGACTGTCAGGGCGGGGGGCGCTGTGCTTTAATGTCCGTCTGTGATCTGGTTCTCAGTTATCACCGATTCATCGTTTTCTGATCGGGCTCCCTCTTCGTTGCCGGGAGCGGGTCATCTCTTTGTCCAGGAGTCTCTGTTATGCCTGTTTCATTACTGGCGCTGGCGCTTAGCGCTTTTGCCATCGGCACCACCGAATTTGTCATCATGGGTCTGTTGCCGGAAGTGGCGAAGGATCTGCAGGTGTCGATCCCATCCGCCGGCTGGCTGATCAGCGGCTATGCGCTGGGCGTGGCGATTGGCGCGCCGATCATGGCGCTGCTGACGGCAAAACTGCCGCGTAAACGCACGCTGATCCTGCTGATGGCAATTTTCATCGTCGGCAATATTCTCTGTGCGCTGGCCTATACCTATAACCTGCTGATGCTGGCCCGCATCGTCACCGCGCTGTGCCACGGAGCCTTCTTCGGCATTGGCGCAGTGGTCGCCGCCAGCCTGGTAGCGCCGGGCAAACAGGCGTCCGCCGTGGCGCTGATGTTTACCGGCTTAACGCTGGCTAACGTGCTTGGCGTGCCGCTCGGCACCTGGTTTGGTCAGCTGTTCGGCTGGCGTGCCACCTTCTGGGGCGTCTCGGTGATTGGCGTACTGGCGTTTATCGGCCTGATAGTCAGCCTGCCGACCAACCGCGATGAAAAGCCGGTGCACCTTGCCAGCGAAGTCAGCGCGCTGAACAACGGCAGGCTGTGGCTGTCGCTGCTGATGACCGTGTTCTTTGCCGCCGCGATGTTTGCGCTGTTCAGCTATATTGCGCCGCTGTTGCTGGAAGTGACCGGCATCAGCGATCGCGGCGTCAGCTGGACGCTGTTCCTGATCGGTGCCGGCCTGACGGTCGGCAATACGCTGGGCGGTAAACTGGCCGACTGGCGTGTGTCGTTCAGCCTGATCCTCAGCTTCTCACTGATTGCGGTGTTCTCGCTGCTGTTCAGCTGGACCAGCCACTCGCTGTGGCTGGCGGAGATAACCCTGTTCCTGTGGGCGATGGCGACCTTTGCCATGGTGCCGGCGCTGCAGATTAACGTGGTGCGCCACGGTAAGGACGCGCCGAACCTGGTCTCCACGCTGAACATTTCGGCGTTTAACGTCGGCAATGCGCTGGGTGCCTGGGTCGGTGGGGCGGTGATCGGCGGCGGCTATGGCCTGACGGCGGTACCGGTTTCTGCCGCCGTGCTGGCGGTGGTTGGGCTGCTGATCTGTCTGTATACCTTCCGCAACACCCGCGGCGAACCGCAGGCGGTTAACGCTTAACCGAGCTGCCGGTCAAGGCGCTGGCCGAACAGGCCAGCCTGCTGCTGCAGATGCTGGCTGAAGGCGTCGACCAGCGCCGAGGCCGGACGGTGACGCGGGCGGATCAGGCTGACGGTAAAGGGCACGTCAACGCTGAACCGCCGCATTGTCACCCCGCTGTCGGCGTAGTCGAGCGCCGTCAGCGGGTTGACGATCGAAATCCCCACTCCCGCTCTGACCATCGCACACACCGACGCGGCGCTGTGCGTCTCCATCACCATCCGCCGCTGTACCCCCTGTTCGTGAAACAGCCCGTCCAGCAGCTGGCGGTAGCTGTCGGTGCGCGACAGGCTGATATAGTTCTGCCCGGCAAAATCCTGCGGCGTCAGGCAGTCGCGCTGCGTCAGCGGGTGGCCTGCGGGCAGCACGCACACCTCATTGCGCGTAAACAGCTCGCTGCGTTCGGTGCCAGCCGGGGCGTGGGTGGTTTCGGTCAGCCCCAGATCGTAGCGCTGGGCCGACAGCCACTCCTCCAGCAGCGGTGACTCCTGCGGAATAATGTTCATGCTCAGCTCCGGATAGCGCTGCATAAACGGCTGGCACAGCAGCGGCAGCAGCGACTGGGAGAACACCGGCAGACAGGCCACCGACAGCTCGCCCTGGCGGAACTGACGCAGCCCTTCGGCGGCGCTGATAATCCGGTCCAGCCCGTACCAGGAACGCTGCACCTCCTCAAACAGCCGCAGCCCCTGCACGGTCGGCTGCAGGCGGCCGCGCACCCGTTCGAACAGCTGCAGGCCAATCAGTTTTTCAAACCGCGCCAGCTCGCGGCTGACGGTCGGCTGCGACGTATGCAGCAGCGTAGCGGCCTCGGTGAGGTTGCCGGTGGTGACCACCGCGTGGAAAATTTCGATATGCCGTAGCGACACGCCAGCCATGGGCTGTACTCCTTAAAACACCCTGGGCCATATCATGAATGAATAGACTTCATTAAAACAGATATTTTTATCCCGCCTGCGCCTGTGGCGTAATAGCGTTATCAACCTATGGAGACGCCTTATGCCACGCCCGCTTACCGATACCACCACCGCCCTGAACCATACCAACCTGCTGGCCCTGGCGCGCCAGTATCCCGGCCCGGTCTGGGCCTACGATGCGGAGATTATCCGTGAGCGCATCGGCCAGCTGCAGCAGTTTGACGTGGTACGCTTCGCGCAGAAAGCCTGCTCGAACATCCATATTCTGCGCCTGATGCGTGAGGCGGGGGTGAAGGTCGACTCGGTGTCGCTGGGCGAGATCGAGCGTGCGCTGGCGGCGGGTTATCAGCCGGGCGGCGACGAGATCGTCTTTACCGCCGATCTGCTTGATGAGCCAACGCTGGCGCGGGTGGCGGAGCTGAAGGTGCCGGTCAACGCCGGTTCGGTCGACATGCTGCACCAGCTGGGCGCGGTCTCAGCCGGGCACCCGGTGTGGCTGCGTGTCAACCCTGGCTTTGGCCACGGCCACAGCCAGAAAACCAATACCGGCGGGGAGAACAGCAAGCACGGTATCTGGCACGGCGACATGGCGCTGGCGCTGGAGGCGATTCAGCGCTACCAGCTTAAACTGGTGGGCATTCATATGCATATCGGTTCCGGCGTCGACTACGGCCACCTGGAGCAGGTGTGCGACGCGATGGTCAACCTGGTGGTGAATTTTGGCCAGGACCTGGAGGCGATCTCCGCCGGCGGTGGCCTGTCGATTCCTTACCAGCCGGGCGGTGAAACCATCGATACCCGCCACTATTTTGGCCTGTGGGACAGCGCGCGTCAGCGCGTGGCGCAGCACCTTGGTCACCCGGTTAAGCTGGAGATCGAGCCAGGCCGTTTCCTGGTGGCAGAATCCGGAGTGCTGCTAAGCCAGGTGCGCGCGGTGAAGCAGATGGGCAGCCGTCACTTTGTACTGGTGGATGCGGGCTTTAACGAGCTGATGCGTCCCTCCATGTACGGCAGCTATCACCATATTTCCGCCATCGCCGGTGACGGGCGTGAGCTGGATGAACAGGCCAGCGTTGAGAGCGTGGTGGCCGGGCCGCTTTGCGAATCCGGTGATGTGTTCACCCAGCAGGAGGGCGGCAGGGTGGAGAGCCGCGCGCTGCCTGCTGTGCAGGTTGGTGACTACCTGGTGTTCCACGACACCGGCGCTTACGGTGCCTCGATGTCCTCTAACTACAACAGCCGTCCGCTGATCCCGGAAGTGCTGTTTGAAAACGGCCAGCCGCGCCAGATCCGCCGTGCGCAGACGGTGGCCGAACTGCTGGCGCTGGAGCTGTAAAAGACCGGGGAGTGCGACGTTGTCTGCGGCACAATCGTGCAGCTGACGCACTTCACGCCATCACGGCAAAAAGCCGGTCCTTCCGGACCGGCTTTTTGCCGTCTGACGGAAACGTCTGGCAGGCGTATCAGGGCCCCTCTTCAGACCCTGGTGAAACCCCCGGCCGGCGGCTCAGGCGGGCGGTGCGCTGACCGAGTGACGGCGAACCAGCGTCGGGCTGAACAGGTTGGTGACCTCCGGCAGAGCCTGGCCGCTGGCTAAGGCCAGCGCCAGCGCGGCGGCCTGCTGTGCCATGGTGACGATCGGGTAACGCACGGTGGTCAGGCGCGGGCGAACGTAGCGCGAGACCAGCACATCATCAAAGCCGATCAGCGACATCTGCTCCGGCACCTGCACGCCGTTATCACTCAGTACCGCCAGCGCGCCGGCGGCCATCGAGTCGTTGTAGCAGGTGACGGCGGTAAAGTTTTTACCCTGACCGAGCAGTTCGGTCATCGCCAGCTCACCGCCGACCTCATCCGGTTCTCCCCAGGCGACCAGCCGGTCGTTGACCGCGATCCCGTGCTCTTTCAGGGCGTCGTAGTAACCCTGCAGACGATCGGTGGCATCGGAGATTGAGTGGGTCGAGCAGATAAAGGCAATATTTTCATGACCCTGCTGAATCAGATGGCGGGTCGCCAGCCAGGAACCGTAACGGTCATCCAGCGCGATACAGCGTGGCTCAAACCCCGGCACTATCCGGTTCAGCAGCACCATACCCGGGATCTGTTTCATCAGCGGGATCAGCTCGCTGTCCGGCACCTTTTTCGCATGAACCACCAGCGCCGCGCAGCGGTGGCGGATCAGCTGCTCAATCGCCTGGCGCTCTTTCTGCTCGTCATGATAACCGTTACCAATCAACAGAAAATTGCCGGTCTGCCAGGCAATCTCGTCCACCGATTTAACTATCGCGCCAAAAAACGGATCGGATACGTCGCCGACCACCAGCCCGATGGTCTCCGTCGACTGCTGGGCCAGCGCGCGCGCGTTGGCGTTGGGGTGATAATGAAGCGACTCCATCGCCTCTGTTACGGCCAGGCGTGAACTTTCGCTCGCCTTGGGCGAGTGATTGATCACCCTTGATACGGTCGCGACCGATACGCCCGCGAGCCTGGCAACATCCTTTATGGTAGCCATAGGGTTTACTGCCTTACTGGGTAAGCGTTTACACAGGCTTCAGTGTTGCGGAAAGCGCCAGCGACTGCAAGCGGTCAGAATGTCGCGGATATCGCAAAGCTGATGATTTCTCTGGCAGCAAAGCCTGACAGACTCAGCCGCGCCGCCACTCGCCCGCCGTTCAGGAAACATGCTATTCTCCCTTTCCAGAAATCATCACGCAGCCGGATCCCGTCAATGACCGTTAAAAAATTCCCGCATCTTGCCCACTGGGGCGCGTTTACCGCCGTGACAGAGCAGGGCAGGCTGCTGCGCTGCGAGCCGTTTTTCGCCGATCGGGATCCGTCGCCGATGCTGAAAAGCATTCCGGAACTGGTCTATTCCGACAAACGCATCCGTCAGCCGATGGTGCGCCGGTCATGGCTCAGGGCGCGTGAGAACAGCGATCGTTCGCTGCGCGGGCGGGAAGATTTTGTCGCGGTAGACTGGGAAACCGCGCTGGACCTGGTGGCCGATGAAAACCGCCGGGTGCGCGATCGCTACGGCGCGAGCGGTATTTTTGACGGCTCTTACGGCTGGTCATCGGCGGGAAGGGTGCACCACGCGCGAACCCTGGTACGGCGCTTCTACAACCAGGGCGGCGGCGCCATCGACCAGCAGGGCAACTACAGCTGGGGCGCCGCACAGTTCTTCCTGCCTTACGTCATCGGCACCTTTGCGCCGCTCACCGGCCGGGTCACCGACTGGCCGAGCGTGGTGCAGCACTGCGATATTTTTATCGCCTTCGGCGGGCTGGCGCTGAAAAACGGCCAGGTGGCCTCCGGCGGTGCGGCGGAGCACAGCCTGAAGCCGGCGCTGCTGCAGCTGGCCGCCAAAGG
>NZ_JRZZ01000003.1:105951-142680 GCF_002865965.1 Erwinia sp. B116 | reverse complement strand
GCCTAACACCGACGTGGCGCTGATGCTGGCGCTGGGCTTTGAGATTGAACGGCGGGGAGCGGTGGACAGCGGCTTCCTGCAGTCGCACTGCGTCGGCTGGCCGCAGCTGCGCGCCTATCTGCTGGGTGAAAGCGATGGCCAGCCGAAAACGCCGCAGTGGGCCAGTGAGATCACCGGCATTCCTGCTGCCCGCATCAGCCTGCTGGCGCAGCAGCTGTGCGGCCAGCGCAGCTTTATCACCTGCTCCTATTCGGTTCAGCGCGCCCATCGCGGCGAACAGCCGTACTGGATGATGATCGCGCTCTCCTCGATGCTCGGTCAGCCCGGCCTGCCCGGCGGCGGGTTCTCGTTTGGTCACGGCTCGATGAACAGCGTCGGCAATCCGCGTACTGAAGGGCCTTCACCGCTGATGTCAACCGGGGTGAACCCGATCGCCAGCCAGGCGATCCCGGTGGCGCGCATTGCCGATATGCTGCTGCATCCGGGCACGCCCTACACCTTCCAGGGCGAAACGCACACCTATCCGGAGATCCATCTGGTGCACTGGGCGGGCGGCAACCCGTTCCACCATCATCAGCAGCTCAACCGTCTGGTAGAGGGCTGGCAGCGGCCGGACACGGTGATCGTGCAGGATATCGTCTGGACGCCGGCGGCACAGATGGCGGATATCGTGCTGCCGGTGACGACGACGCTGGAACGTAACGATATTGGCGGCTCGTCAAAGGACCGCTTTGTGCTGGCGATGCATCAGGCGATTAAGCCGCAGCATCAGGCGCGTCACGACTTTGATATTTTCGCCGATCTGGCCGAGCGCCTCGGCTACCGGGAGACCTTCACCGAAAACCGCAGCGAAATGGGGTGGATCCAACACCTCTACCAGCAGTGCGCGCTGGCGCACCGCGGCAAGGGCATCGACTTCCCGGACTTTGACACCTTCTGGCAGCAGGGGCACGTGGAGATCCCGCCGTCGGAGAAAGACTGGGTGTTTATGCAGGAATTCCGCCATGATCCGGTGGCCCATCCGATCAAGACCGCCAGCGGCAGGATTGAGCTCTACAGTGACACCATCGCCGGCTATCAGCTGGAGGATTTTGCGCCGCACCCGCAGTGGCAGCCGCCGCGTGAATGGCTGGGGGCCGACGCCAGCCAGCGCTTCCCGCTGCATATGATTTCGATCCAGCCTGCCGATCGCCTGCACAGCCAGATGGACGCTACGCCGTCGGTGCAGGCCAATAAAACCGCCGGACGTGAAACGCTGTGGATGCATCCGCTGGATGCTGCCGCCCGCGGAATTGTTGACGGTGAGGTGATTGAGGTCAGTAACGATCGCGGACGTATGCAGGCCGGGGTGCGCATCACCGACGGCGTCAGCCAGAGCGTGGTGCTGATTGCCACCGGCGCCTGGTTCGATCCCGGCTTTGGTAAAGCGTGGCAGCCCTATGACCGTGCCGGTAACCCGAACGTATTAACGCTGGATATCGGTACTTCATCGCTGACGCAGGGGCCGAACGCGATGAGCTGTCTGGTCGAAATTAAAAAGGCGGAAGGCGGTCTGTAACCGACACCAGGTGTCCTGCGGATGGCCGGATGGGGGAAATGCGCCCGAATCAGGCCGCCAGCAGGGCGGTTTTGGCAAACCAGGCCATGATGCCAAGGATGGCCGGCGCGAGCAGCGTCCAGGTGATGCGGCTATTCAGGGCGTCAAAGCGATCGTTGGTGCGGATCTCCGCGTCGGCGAAGGCTTTGCCCACCTCGGTTCTGAACAGATCGAAGGTGCCTTTGAACTCATGCAGCTCGGTTTTTACCTGCTTCATATCGGTTTTAAGCGCCAGAACATCCACTTTTAACTCCTGAACATCCACTTTCAGAACGCGAACATCGCCTTTAAGCTCATTAACGTCTTGTTTTAAATTATGAACATCAGTTTTCAGTACCTGAACATCCAGTTTTACCTCATGTAGCTCACTCCGGGTGGCAAAATGTTCAGAGCGGGTCATCATGACCGCCTGATCGATTTTAATCACCCCGATGTCATGCTGCATCTGCCCAAACTGTTCGGCAAAATTAGCCATATGCTGCTCCCTGCTACGGGCCTGCGGCCCCAATCGTTGATGTTGAAAAGAAGCGACAGTTTTTTCTTTAACCGCACCCATTGCCTGACATCCCTTTTTTTTGGTGGTGGCGGGCCGCCGCTTTGCTTCTTCAGCCCGCTCTCTATTGAGTCATAAATCCCCTGTTCACACAATGAACAGGTCGATATTTACCCACTTTTCCGCCGATGAAAACCACGTTTAATCAAATCCGGAAGCCGCTACGAAGAATTTTGTCAGGCGTGAGGAAGGGTGAGCAAAAGATTGCGAAAAGCCCTACAAATCACATAGCTGGTTACACTTTGCGGTTAACTGTTGCGATTCGCGTATAGCGCCGGAATGCGGCAGATTGCTACAGTTCAAGTCCCAGAGGTATTGATGGGTGAACATCAAAAGTATTATCGCTTTTTTTCACCAACCTGCGCAGATGCGCAGGTTTTTTTTGCCCGCCATAAACACGATCTGAAACACTGTTCCCCTGTCATCCTTCACGCGATTTTTGTATAAATGCCAGAAACTTATCAGGCATCTGCAATGGAACAAACATGCCCCCGCTAAAAAAAATGCCGACGCGTTCACAGCCCGCTCCCACCTTTAACCCGGTTCGTTTTCGCTGGGTTTGCTGTGGGGTGATGGCCTGCCTGGTCTTCCTGCTGGCGCGGGTGGCCGATCTGCAGTTAATCAATCATCCCATGCTGGAAAAGCAGGCCGATGAACGTTCGCTGCGCACGGTGACGCTGCCGACCAACCGGGGAACCTTGCTGGATCGCAACGGCGAAGCGCTGGCGCTGAGCGTGCCTTCACGCGATATTATTGCCGATCCGCAGCGGGTGCTGGAGGCGCATCCGGATTTCACCAACGCCAAATGGCAGTATCTGGCGAATGCGCTGGAGCAGCGGCCGGAGCAGCTGGCGGCTCAGATTAACGCTAACCCACAGCGGCGCTTCCTCTATCTGGGGCGCAAGATTGAACTGGGCATCGCCAAAGATATTGCCAAACTGCATCTGGCCGGTATCAGCACCCGCTATGACGACAGCCGTTTTTACCCGATGAGCGAGGCCACCGCGCCGCTGCTGGGGATCGTCGGGGCGGATAACAGCGGCCTGACCGGGCTGGAAAAAGGCTTTGATAAGCTACTGCAGGGGACGCCAGGCGTGGAGAAGTATCGTCAGGATGCCAGTGGCAACATCATCGCCATGATCGACTACGAGCCACCGCGCCAGCCGCCAACGGTGCAGCTGAGTATTGATAAGTTCGACCAGTTTACGATGTACAGCAAGCTGCGCGATGGGGTACTGCTGAACAAGGCGGATTCCGGCGCGGCGGTGCTGATCAAGATCGACACCGGCGAAATCCTCGGTATGGCCTCCTACCCCTCCTTCAACCCGAACAACTTCGCCGACGTTGCGCCGAACCAGATGCGCAACGCGGCAATTAACGACAGCTATGAACCCGGTTCCACGGTAAAACCGCTGGTGGTTATGGAGGGGCTGGCGCGCAAGCTGGTGCGGCCGGACTCGGTGCTGGACACCACGCCTTACCGGGTTAACGGCCATCTGATCCGCGACGTTGGTCACTGGCCGCGGCTGACCATGACCGGCATTCTGCAAAAATCCAGCGACATCGGCGTGTCGCATATCGCGCTGGCGATGCCGGCGCAGGTGCTGGTGGACACCTATCAGTCGTTTGGCCTGGGCAAACCTACCGGACTGGGGCTGACCGGTGAAAGCGTCGGCTACTTCCCGGCGCATCGCCAGCGCTGGGCGGATATCGAGCGTGCCACCTTCTCCTTTGGTTACGGCCTGCGGGTCACGCCGCTGCAGATCGCCCGCGAGTACGCCACGCTGGGTTCATTTGGCATTTATCGTCCGCTGTCGATTACCAAAGTCAGCCCGCCGGTGCTCGGCCAGCGGGTGGCCGACGAGCAGACGGTGCGTGAAGTGGTGCATATGATGGAGAGTGATGCCCTGCCGGGCGGCAGCGGCGTGCGCGCCGCCGTTCCCGGCTACCGGCTGGCGATCAAGACCGGCACTGCCGAAAAAATGGGTGACAGCGGCAAATACGACGGGGGGTACATTAACTATACCGCCGGCGTGGCCCCGGCCAGTAATCCGCAGGTGGCGCTGGTGATTATGATTAACCACCCAACCGCGGGCGATCACTTTGGCGGATCGGTGGCGTCACCGGTGTTTGGTAACATCATCGGGCCGGTACTGAAGCATATGAATATTCCACCGGATGCCATCTACACCCACGGCTAAGCCGGTTACCCCCTGGCCGCTGCCTCGCCGTGATTTATGCGGCGCCGCAGCGGCCACCCCGCATCTCTTTCAGCCGGTAAACACCGTCACAATTGCGAGCGATACGCTTACTCTCTCCTTTCAGCAGCAATAACGTGTTCAGGTTACGCTGGTCATCCGTCGGAGTTCAACCTGTTCGGCACGTACCGCCGCTATTTTGTAGCCTTTCGACACTATCTTTAGCAGAAACTTAACACCTTCGAATTACAGGTTCTCTATAATGACGTCCTGAAATGAGAATGATCACTCACATTATTAATCAAATCACATCTAAAAGAGAATTCACCATGCGCTTAAGGATCTCTGCCGCGAGTCTGGCTCTGCTGCTGGCCGCCTGCGACCAGACGGCAGCCCCGGTTGCCAGCAATAAGCCCGTTGATGTCGGGGTGGTCACGCTGTCCGCTGAAACGGTCACCCTGTTAAGCCAGTTACCCGGCCGTACCACCGCGGTCAGAACCGCAGAGGTCCGTCCGCAGGTCAGCGGCATTATTCTGAAGCGTCTGTTTAAAGAGGGCAGTGAGGTCAAAGCGGGCGATCCGCTCTATCTGATCGATCCGGCAACGTATCAGGCGGCGTTCGATAAAGCGCAGGCCACGCTGAGTAATGCGCAGACGCTGGCCAACCGCTACAAGCCGCTCGCCGCCGCGCATGCGGTCAGCCAGCAAACCTACGAGGATGCGGCGGCCAGTGCCAAAGAGGCGAAGGCCGATCTCGAAACCGCCCGCGTTAACCTCAGCTACACCCACGTCTATGCGCCGATTACCGGGCATATCGGTCGCTCGCTCTCCACCGAGGGGGCGCTGGTGACCAGCGGCCAGAGCAGTTACCTCACCACCATCCAGCAGCTGGACCCGATCTACGTTGACGTCAGCGAATCCTCGCAGGCGTTGCTGCGCCAGCGGCGCGCGCTGGCCGACGGCAAGCTGCAGGCGGTGGGTAACAACGCCGCGGCGGTAAAACTGACGCTGGAAGATGGTTCCGCCTACGACGAACCGGGGCAGCTGGAATTTTCGGAAGTCACCGTCGATGAAAGTACCGGCAGCGTGACCATGCGCGCGCGCTTTCCTAACCCGAAACGTCTGCTGCTGCCCGGCATGTTTGTGCACGCCAGCTTCCCGCAGGGGATAGCGGAGCAGGGGATCCTCGCCCCGCAGGAGGCGATCATGCACGACAACAAAGGGCGGCCCTATGTCTACGTGGTGCAGGCCGATAACCGCATCGCGCAGCAGACGATAACCACCGGTGAGATGCAGCACGGTAAATGGCTGGTGGAGAGCGGGCTGAAGGCCGGTGACCGGGTGGTGGTGGATGGCCTGCAAAACCTGCACGTCGGCAGCCAGGTAAACCCCAGCGAGCATCAGATCAAAGCCACGCCGCAGGCCAACTTAACCACCGCCGATCCCTCCGCGCAGTAAGGAAATCTGATGTCTGAATTCTTCATAGAGCGCCCGATTTTTGCCTGGGTAATCGCAATAGTGGTGATGCTGGTGGGGGCGCTGGCGATCCTGCAGCTGCCGGTTAATCAGTATCCGAACATTGCGCCACCGGCCATTTCGATCGCGGTCACCTATCCGGGCGCCAGCGCGGAAACCACCCAGAATACCGTGGTGCAGGTGATTGAGCAGCAGCTGAACGGCATTGATAATCTGCGCTATATCGAATCACAGAGCGCCAGCGACGGCAGCGCCACCATTATCGTCACCTTTAATCAGGGCACCGATCCCGATATCGCCCAGGTGCAGGTGCAGAACAAGGTGTCGCTGGCCGAGTCGCAGCTGCCGACGGAAGTCACCCAGCAGGGGATTAACGTCCGCAAGTACCAGGCTAACTTTATGCTGGTGGTCAGCCTGGTGTCGACCGACGGCAGGATGAGTAACGGTGACCTGGCCGATCTGCTGGTCTCCAGACTGGAAGATCCGATTGCGCGCACGCCCGGCGTGGGTGACTTCTTCGTACTGGGCTCTGAATACGGCATGCGCATCTGGCTGGACCCGGCGAAGCTGTACAAGTATCAGCTGATCCCCAGTGACGTCACCACCGCCATCACCCAGCAAAACGTGCAGGTCTCCAGCGGTAAACTGGCCGGGCTGCCGACCATTGAGGGGGCGAAGTTCAGCGCCACCATCGTCGGGAAAAGCCGTTTCCAGAAGATATCGCAGTTTGAAAATATCCTGCTGAAGGTCAATACCGACGGTTCCCAGGTGCGGCTGCGCGACGTGGCCAGCGTGGATCTCGGCCCACAGGATTACAGCATCTCGGCGACCCAGAACGGTAAGCCTTCAGCGGGTATGGCGCTGCGTCTGGCCAGCGGCGGTAACGTGCTGGATGCGGTGAACGCGGTGAAAGCCACGGTGGAAGGACTGAAAGACACGCTGCCTGCCGGGGTGAAAGTAGAGTTCCCTTATGACACCTCGCCGGTGGTCAGCGCCTCGATTGAGGAGGTGGTGAAAACCCTGTTTGAGGCGATTGCGCTGGTGTTCCTGGTGATGCTGGTATTCCTGCAGAACCTGCGCGCCACGCTGATCACCACCATGGTGGTGCCGGTGGTGCTGCTGGGCACCTTCGGCATCCTGTCCGCCTGCGGTTACACCATCAACACCCTGACCATGTTCGGCATGGTGCTGGCCATCGGCCTGCTGGTGGATGATGCCATCGTGGTGGTGGAGAACGTCGAGCGCGTGATGCACGACGAACATCTTGATCCGAAGGCCGCCACCATCAAGTCGATGGCGCAGATCCAGGGCGCGCTGTTTGGTATCGCGCTGGTGCTGTCGGCGGTGCTGCTGCCGATGGCCTTCTTCAGCGGCTCCACCGGGGTTATCTATCGCCAGTTCTCAATCACCATCGTGTCGGCAATGGTGCTGTCGGTGCTGATGGCGCTGACCTTTACCCCGGCGCTGTGCGCCACGCTGCTTAAACCCAGCGCGGCCGAGCAGAAAACCACCGGGCTGGCGGGCTGGTTCAACCGCAGGTTTGACGCCGGCACGCTGCACTATACCCGCGGCGTGGGGACGGTGATCTCACGCCGTGGCCTGTTCCTCGTCATCTACCTGGCGATCGTCGTCGCTACCGGCTACCTGTTCACGCGGGTGCCCACCTCGTTCCTGCCGGATGAGGATCAGGGGGTGATGATGATGCAGGTCACGCTGCCAACCAACGCCTCCACCGAGCGTACCCAGCAGGTGCTGGATGAGATCCAGCAGTGGCTGGCGAAGAACGAACCGGCGGTAACCTCCGTATTTGAACCTAACGGATTCAGCTTTTCCGGGCGCGGCCAGAACAGCGCGATGGCCTTTGTGCTGCTCAAACCCTGGGCGGAACGCAACAGTGACCAGTCGGTGCAGAAGATTGCCGCGCGCACCATGGCCCACTTCGCCAGCATGAAGGATGCCAGAGTGTTTGCGCTGGTGCCGCCGGCGGTGATGGAGCTGGGTAACGCCACCGGCTTCGACTTCTTCCTGCAGGACACCCGCAACCAGGGGCATGCGGCGCTGATGGCGGCGCGTAATCAGTTCCTCAGCATGGCGGCACAGGATAAACGGCTGTTCGCCACCCGTCCTAACGGCATGGAGGATGAGCCGCAGTACCACCTGATTATCGATGATGAACGGGCGCGGGCGCTGGGCATCAGCCTGGAGGATATCGACAACGAACTCTCCACCGCCTGGGGTTCCAGCTACGTGAACCAGTTTATCTACCACGGCCGCGTCAAGAAGGTCTATGTGCAGGGTAACGCCGGTTCACGCGTCACGCCGGAAGACCTCAGCAAATGGTACTTCCGTAACTCCAGCGGCACCATGGTACCGTTCTCCGCCTTTGGCAGCGGTGAATGGCAGTACGGCTCGCCGCGCTATGAACGCTTTAACGGCGTCTCGGCGGTGGAGATTATGGGGTCCCCGGCCAGCGGTTACAGCAGCGGCGACGCGGTGAAAGCGGTGCAGGAGATTGCCGCCAGACTGCCGGCGGGCTTTAAGGTGCAGTGGCACGGCCTCTCCTGGGAGGAGCAGTCGTCCGGCTCACAGACTACGGCGCTGTATACCCTGTCGATTCTGATGGTGTTTCTGTGCCTGGCCGCGCTGTATGAAAGCTGGTCGATTCCCTTCTCGGTGCTGATGGTGGTGCCGCTTGGGGTGCTCGGCACCCTTCTCGCCGTGCTGCTGCGCGGGCTGGAAAACGACGTGTTCTTCCAGGTGGGGCTGCTGACCACCGTCGGACTCGCGGCGAAGAACGCCATTCTGATCGTCGAATTTGCCAAAGACCTGCATGAAAAAGAGGGACGCGGACTGGTTGAAGCGGCGCTGGAGGCGGCGAAGCTGCGCATCCGGCCCATTATCATGACGTCGATGGCCTTCGTGCTCGGGGTGCTGCCGCTGACCATCTCCCACGGCGCCGGGGCCGGCAGCCAGCACTCGATCGGGACCGCCGTGGTCGGCGGCATGATCACCGCGACCTTCCTCGCCATCTTCTTTGTACCGATGTTTTACGTGGTAGTGGCGCAGCGTTTTGCCGGAAAAAAGAAAATCAAAACAGAGGTCCAACAGAATGACGCATAAGGCTTTTTCTCTCGGAGTGCTGCCGCTGGCGCTGCTGCTGGCGCTGAGCGGCTGCACCATGCAGCCGGATTACCAGCGCCCGGCGCTGCCGGTAGCAGGCCAGTATGACCGGTACGGCGCCAGCGACGAGGGCAACGGTGCCGATATCCGCTGGCAGACCTTCTTCACCGATCCGGTGATGAATAAGCTGATTGCCAGCGCGCTGGCAAATAACCGTGACCTGCGGGTGGCGGCGCTGAACGTTGAAGTGGCGCGTTCCCAGGTACAGATTGACCGTGCGGCACTGCTGCCGTCGGTTAACCTCAGCGCGGGCGGCACTGGCACCCATCTGCCGGGCGGGCTGTACAGCACCCAGTCCAGCGGCCCGGTCACCTACCATCAGTATGACGCCAGCCTGGGCGTTACCTCGTGGGAGCTGGACTTCTTTGGTCGTCTGCGCAGCCTGCGCGACCAGGCGCTGGAGCAGTACCTGGCCACCGCCGCCAGCGAGCGCGCCACGCAGATCGGACTGATTGCCGAAGTGGCCTCGGCGTACCTGTCGCTCTGCTCAGACAACCAGCTGCTGGCGCTGGCCGGCAGCACGCTGAACAGCCAGCAGGATTCGTACAACCTGACCCAGCGCAGCTATAACGGCGGTGTGGCCAGCGAGCAGGATCTGCTGCAGGCCGAAACCTCGGTGCGCACCGCGCAGGCCGACGTGGCCAGCTACACCCGTCAGGTGCGCCAGGATGTGAACGCGCTGGCGCTGCTGGTGGGCAGTGACCTGCCGGCTAATCTGCTGGCCGACGCGCGGCTGGATAACGCGTGGCGCTTCCCGGCCACCCCGGCCGGGCTGCCGTCCGATCTGCTGACCCGCAGACCGGATATTATCGCGGCAGAACATACTCTGAAGGCCGCCAATGCCAGCATCGGCGCGGCGCGCGCGGCCTTCTTCCCGAGCATCAGCCTGACCGCCAGCGGCGGCTCCAGCTCCGGCAGCCTCGGGCACCTGCTCTCCGGCGGCAGCGGCGCCTGGTCGTTTGCCCCGGGCATCAATCTGCCGATATTCGACGGCGGCGTAAACGCGGCAAATCTGGATATTGCGAAGCTGCAGAAGCGCATTGAGATTGCCGACTATGAGAAGGCGATTCAGAGCGCTTTTAAGGACGTCAGCGATGCGCTGGCCGGGCAGGATACCTACCGTGACGAGCTGCAGGCGCGGCAGCTGGACGAAAAAGCCAGCCAGCGAAACTATGACCTGGCGACGCTGCGCTACCGCGAAGGGGTGGACAACTACCTTAACGTGCTGGTGGCCCAGCGCACGCTCTACGGCGCGCAGCAGGCGAGAATTACCACGCAGCTGGGGCAGCTGAATCAGCAGATCACGCTGTATAAGGCGCTGGGGGGCGGCTGGAAATCCTGACCGGGCGGGATGGATCCTGTACTTCTTACGCAACCCTTACGCTCTGCGCATAGAATTTAAACAACGCGCTGTTCGATAATAGGAATGACTATCAACAACCGCTGATGCAGTCGGGCACTGACGCTTCCTTCCCGGTCGGTTCCTGCACAGCGGCTGCTGAGCCCGGGCCTGACCGCGATGGATTATCGCCCGACTCTTTTATCGCGTCTGCATTTCAGGCGCGTTTTATCTGAACGCTGTCCTTAACTCAAGAGCCTCATGACCCTGAACTCCACCTCCCGGCCGCACTCCCGGCGTAAAATCGCTGTCATTCTCCTTCTGCTGCTGTCGATCGCGTGCTTGGTGTGGCGTTTCTGGCCGTCGGCACCTTCCGGACACGGTGGCCCCGGCGGGATGCGTGGCCCGGGCGGCCCCGGCGGTCACGGCGGTCCGCCCGGCATGATGATGGCCGGGGCGGCCACCCCGGTGCACGCTGACAGGGTGACGCTGGCCGACGTGCCGGTGTACCTCAACGCGTTAGGAACGGTGGTGCCGAACGCCACGGTGACGGTGACCAGCCGCGTCGACGGGCAGCTGACCCAGGTGCTGTTTAAAGAGGGGCAGAAGGTGAGCGCCGGGCAGCTGCTGGCGCAGATCGACCCGCGCAGCTATCAGGCCACGCTGGCGCAGTATCAAGGCTCGCTGGCGCAGAACCAGGCGCTGCTGAAAAGCGCGCAGCTGACGCTGGTACGCTATCAGAAACTGTTTGCTCAGGACTCGCTGGCGCGCCAGGATCTCGACAGCCAGGTGGCGACCGTCGGTCAGTACAGCGGCGCGGTGAAAGCCGATGAGGCACAGATCGCGGCGGCAAAACTGAATGTTGAATATGCACGCATCACCGCACCGGTCAGCGGCCGCGTCGGCCTGCGGCTGGTGGACGCTGGCAATATGGTGCACAGCTCAGACACCACCGGGATCGTCACCATCACCCAGACCCAGCCCGCGGCGGTGACCTTCAGCGTGCCACAGAGCCATATCCCGACGCTGCTAAAGGCGCTGCACAACGATCGCAGCCTGCCCGCTGCCGCCTTCGATCAGGAAGGCAAGGCCGAGCTGGCGCAGGGGCAGGTGCAGTTTATCAGCAACCAGATTGATACCAGCACCGGCAGCATTGCGCTGAAGGCGCTGTTTGCCAATCAGGATGAAGCGCTCTATCCTAATCAGTTCGTCAACCTGCGTCTGCAGACCGACACGCTGAAGCAGGCCACGGTGATCCCGGCGCAGGCGCTGCAGCTGAGCAGCGACGGCAGCTTTGTCTGGGTGATCGGCCAGGACAATACCGTTACCCGCCGCGCGGTGAAAACCGGCCCGGCCTTTGGCAGCGACCAGCAGGCGATCCTCGACGGCGTTAAGGCCGGGGAGCAGGTGGTCACCGAAGGCATCGATCGCCTGAGCAGCGGCAGCAGGGTTGAACGGGTGACGGCGGAACAGCAGCAGACGGCTGACCAGAGCAGCACCGCGCCATGAATCCGTCACGCCTCTTTATCAACCGGCCGGTGGCCACCATCCTGCTGATGGTTGGCATCCTGATTTCCGGTATTTTTGCTTACCGGCTGCTCTCCACCTCGGCGCTGCCGCAGGTGGATTACCCGACCATTCAGGTTACCACCCTCTATCCCGGGGCCAGCCCGGACGTGATGGCCTCCTCGGTGACCGCGCCGCTGGAGCGCCAGCTCGGTCAGATGTCGGGCTTAAGCCAGATGAGCTCCAGCAGCTCCGGCGGCGCGTCGGTAATAAGCCTCAGGTTCTCGCTGGACCTGTCGCTGGACGTGGCTGAGCAGGAAGTGCAGGCGGCGATTAACGCCGCCGACAGCCTGCTGCCGACCGATCTGCCCAACCCGCCAACCTATAAAAAGGTCAACCCGGCGGACAGCGCGGTGCTCACCCTCGCAGCCACCTCAGACACCCTGCCGCTGACCCGCGTGCAGGACCTGGTTAACACCCGCATCGCGCTGAAGCTGGCGCAGATCGCCGGGGTGGGTATGGTCACGCTGGCCGGCGGCCATCAGCCGGCGATCCGCATACGCGTCGACCCGAAGGCGCTGGCGGCCCACGGCCTCACGCTGGCCGACGTCAACACGCTGGTCAGCAACGGCAACGTCAACGGCTCGAAGGGCGGCTTTGACGGCACGTACCATTCGGTGACCATCGACGCCAACGACCAGCTGCGCACCGCCGACGAGTACGGCAGCCTGATCCTGACGTATAAAAACGGCGCTGCGCTGCGCCTGCGCGATATCGCGCAGATTGAGCAGGCGGCGGAAAACGTTTATCAGTCTGCGTGGGCCAACAACAGCCCGGCGATTGTCATCAGCGTACAGCGCCAGCCGGGTGCCAACGTGATTTCGGTGGTCGACAGCATCAGGGCACAGCTGCCGACGCTGCAGGCCGCGCTGCCGGACGGCGTGAAGGTCAGCATTCTCTCCGACCGCACCCAGACCATCCGCGCCTCAATCCGCGACGTGCAGTTCGAGCTGATGCTGTCGATTGCGCTGGTGGTGATGGTCACCTTCCTGTTCCTGCGCAACGTTGCCGCCACGCTGATCCCGAGCATTGCGGTACCGCTGTCGCTGGTCGGCACCTTTGGCGTGATGTACCTGGCCGGCTTCAGCCTGAACAACCTGTCGCTGATGGCGCTGACCATCGCCACCGGCTTTGTGATCGACGATGCCATCGTGGTGGTGGAGAACATCACAAGGCGGCTGGAGGAGGGCGAAACCCCGATGCAGGCGGCGCTGAAGGGCTCGCAGCAGATCGGCTTTACCATTATCTCGCTGACCTTCTCGCTGATCGCGGTGCTGATCCCGCTGCTGTTTATGGGCGACGTGGTCGGGCGGCTGTTCCGCGAATTCGCCATCACCCTCGCGGTAGCGATCCTGGTATCGATGTTTATCTCGCTGACCCTGACGCCGATGCTCTGCGCATACCTGTTGCAGCATATCCCGCCGGAGCGGCAGTCGCGTTTCTCACGCAAGGGCGGCGAGCTGTTCGATAAGCTGATCGCCGGCTATGACCGCCTGCTGACCCTGGTGCTTAACCACCAGCGGCTGACGCTGTGCGTCGCGCTGGCCACGCTGGTGCTGACCGGATTGCTCTGGCTGGCGGTGCCGAAAGGCTTCTTCCCGGCGCAGGATACCGGGCTAATCCAGGGGGTAACGATTGCCTCGCAGGACGTCTCCTTCGGTGAGATGTCGAAAAGACAGCAGCAGCTGGCGGCGATCGTGCGGAACAATCCGGCGGTGGCGAGCGTCTCCAGCACCGTTGGCATCGACGGCAGCAACACCAGCCTGAACAGCGGCCGTCTGCAGATTAACCTTAAGCCGCTGGATGAACGCGATAAGCGGGCCGATGCGGTGATCGCCGAACTGCAGCAGGCCACCGCGCAGGTGCCGGGCATTCAGCTTTACCTGCAGTCGGCGCAGGATCTGACGGTTAACGACCAGGTCACGCCGGACCGCTACCAGTTCAGCCTTGATGATGCCGACAGTGAAAACCTGGTCAGCTGGTCACCGACGCTGGTGGCGGCGCTGCGCGCGCGGCCCGAGTTCAGTTCGGTGGTCAGCAACCTGCAGGAGCAGGGGCAGGTGGCCTACATTGAGCTGAACCGTGACGCGGCGGCGCGCTACGGCATCACCGCCTCGGACGTGGATACCGCGCTGTATAACGCCTTTGGCCAGCGGCTGATCTCGACCATCTTTACCCAGTCGAATCAGTATCGCGTGGTGCTGGAGGTGGCACCGCAGTTCCAGCAGTCACCGGCGTCGTTTGACGATATCTGGCTGGCGACCTCGGGCAGCAGCAGTGCGTCTGGCAGCACCAGCACCAGCACCAGCACCACGAGCACGAGTAGCGGTTCAGGCTCATCAGGCAGCAGCAGCTCCTCTTACTCCGGCACCAGCGGTATGGTGAAGCTGACCGCGATTGCCACCGTCCACCTGCGTACCGGTTCGCTGGTGCATACGCGCATTAACCAGTTCCCGGCGGTGACGGTGTCGTTTAACCTCAGCGACGGCACCTCGCTGGAGCAGGCGCAGCAGGCCATCAGCGAGGTGAGCCGCCAACTGGCGCAGCCGTCGTCGATCGTTCTGCGCTATCAGGGGGAGGCGTCAGCGTTCCGGAGCGCCACCGGCAACACGCTGTGGCTGATCCTCGCCGCGCTGCTGACCATGTACGTGGTGCTTGGCATTCTGTATGAGAGCTTTATCCACCCGGTGACCATTCTCTCCACGCTGCCCTCGGCGGCGGTCGGCGCGCTGCTGACCCTGCTGCTGGCCGGTACCGGATTCAGCCTGATCGCGCTGATCGGCGTGATCCTGCTGATCGGCATCGTGAAAAAGAACGCCATTATGATGATCGACTTTGCGCTGGAGGCGGAAAACAGACAGGGGCTGAGCGCGCGTGAGGCGATCCACCAGGCCTGCCTGCTGCGCTTCCGGCCGATCCTGATGACTACCCTGGCGGCGCTACTCGGCGCGCTGCCGCTGATGCTGGCCTCCGGCTCCGGTGCCGAACTGCGCCAGCCGCTGGGGCTGGTGATTGTCGGCGGCCTGATCGTCAGCCAGGTGCTGACGCTGTTCTCCACGCCGGTTATCTATCTGTGGTTTGACGGCCTGGCGCAGCGCGGCAAACGCTGGATGCGGGCGGCGGCGGCCCGGGGGCGTGAATGAACCTGACCCGGCTGTTTATCTTCCGCCCGGTGGCCACGCTGCTGCTGACCCTGGCGCTGCTGCTGCTGGGCGCGCTTGGCTACCGGCTGCTGCCGGTGGCACCGCTGCCGCAGGTGGACTTCCCGACCATTATGGTCAGCGCCAGCCTGCCGGGTGCCAGCCCGGAAACCATGGCCGCCACGGTGGCGACGCCGCTGGAGCGCGCGCTGGGCGAGATCGCCGGCATTACCGAAATGACCTCGCAGAGTTCGCAGGGCTCCAGCGATATCATCCTGCAGTTTGCGCTGGACCGCGATATTAACGGCGCGGCGCGCGACGTGCAGGCGGCGATCAATGCCGCCCGCAGCCTGCTGCCGGGCAGCATGCCGTCGCTGCCCACTTACCGAAAAGCTAACCCCTCCGACGCGCCGATCGTGATGATGGCGCTCTCCTCCTCCACCCGTTCCGGCGCCGAACTGTACGATCTCGCCAACAGCAAAATTCAGCAGAAAATTGCCCAGGTGGCCGGCGTCGGTGAAGTGTCGCTGCGCGGCAGTTCGCTGCCGGCGGTACGCATTGACCTGCAGCCGCAGCAGCTGAGTCACTACGGCATCTCGCTGGAGTCGGTGCGGACGGCGGTCGCCAGCAGCACCAGCAACCTGCCGAAGGGCGTGCTGCAGGGCGATACGCAGTCGTGGATGGTGGACGGCAACGGCCAGCAGGAGCAGGCAAAAAACTACCGCGATCTGGTGGTCAGCTACCAGAACGGCCGCGCGGTGCGCCTCAGCGACGTGGCGACGGTGTATGACGCGGTGGAGGATAAATACAACGTCGGCTTCTACAACGGTGCGCCGTCGGTCACTATCGGCGTCACCCGCCAGGCGGGGGCCAGTATGCTGCAGACCATCGACGATATTAAGGCGCAGCTGCCGCTGATTAAGCAGGATCTGCCCGCTGACGTCAGCCTGACGCTGGTGGTGGACCGTTCGCCCAACGTGCGCGACTCGCTGTACGACACCGAAGAGACGCTGCTGATCGCCATGCTGCTGGTGATCGGCGTGGTGTTTGTGTTTCTGCGCGACCTGCGGGCGATGGCGATACCGGCGCTGGCGCTGCCGGTATCGTTAATCGGCACCTGCGCGGTGATGTACCTGCTCGACTACAGCCTCGATAACCTGTCGCTGATGGCGCTGATTATCGCCACCGGCTTTGTGGTCGACGACGCCATCGTGGTGCTGGAAAACATCACCCGCTATATCGAACAGGGGCTCAGCCCGGTGCGGGCGGCGATTAAGGGGGCGCAGGAGGTGAGTTTTACCGTGCTGGCGATGACCCTGTCGCTGATCGCGGTGTTTATCCCGATCCTGCTGATGGGCAGCATCGTTGGCCGCCTGTTCCGCGAATTTGCCGTCACGCTCAGCGTGTCGCTGGTGATTTCGATGGGGGTGTCGCTGAGCCTGACGCCGATGCTCTGCTCAAGGCTGCTGAAGCGCAAGCCGGCGGTCACAAAGCGCCCGCACCCGCTGTACCAGTGGATTGAAAATGGCCTTAACCGCCTGCTGGAAAGCTACAGCGCCGGGCTGGCGTGGGTAATGCGCCACCAGCGCTTAACCCTGTTCAGCCTGCTGTTGACCATCGTGCTCAACGTGTTCCTCTACGGCGTGGTGCAGAAGGGCTTCTTCCCCAGTCAGGATACCGGCCTGCTGATGGGCATGCTGCGCGCCGATCAGAACGTCTCCTTCCAGGCGATGGAGCCGAAGATGAAGCAGTTTGCCGCGCTGATCCAGCAGGATCCGGCGGTGGACGGGGTGATGTCGTCGATCGGCGGCGGTGCCTTTGGCTCGCGCAATACCGCGATGTTCTTCGTCCACCTGAAGGATTTTAAACAGCGCGACGACGCCAGTACCGTGGCTAACCGCCTGAGCGGCAAAACGCAGAATATCCCCGGCGTGCAGCTGTTTCTGATGGCGGCGCAGGATCTGCATATCGGCGGGCGTAGCGCTAACGCCTCGTATCAGTACAGCCTGCAGGCCGACGACCTCGACACGCTGCGCACCTGGACGCCGAAGGTGAAAGCGGCGCTGGAGCAGATCCCGCAGCTGACCAGCGTTGACTCCGACTCGGAAACCGGCGGTCAGGAGGTGATGATCGGTATCGACCGCGATCGCGCCACCCGGCTGGGGGTCAACGTCAGCATGCTGGATACGCTGCTGAATAACGCTTTCAGCCAGCGGCAGATCGCCACGCTGTATAAAACGCTCAATCAGTACCACGTGGTGATGTCGCTGAACGACCGCTGGACCCGTGACCCTGCCGCGCTGCAGCAGCTGTTCGTGCTCAACGACGGCGGCGAGCGCATCCCGCTTTCCGCTTTCGCCAGCTTCAGCGGCGGCAACGCGCCGCTGTCGGTAAACCATCAGGGGCAGTCGGCCACCAGCACCATCGCCTTCAACCTGCAGGACGGTGCGTCACTGGAAGAAGCGCAGGCGGCGATCAAAACCGCGATGGCGAAAATTGGCCTGCCGGACAGCATCCAGGCCGGTTTTGCCGGCACCGCGCAGGCGTTTGTCGGGCTGACCAGCACCATGCCGTGGCTGATCCTTGCTGCGCTGCTGGCGGTGTATATCGTGCTGGGGATGCTGTATGAAAGCTACATTCATCCGCTGACCATTCTGTCGACGCTGCCGTCGGCCGGGGTTGGGGCGCTGCTGCTGCTGCTGCTGACCGACACCCAGCTGACGGTGATTGCGCTGATCGGCATCCTGCTGCTGATCGGCATCGTCAAGAAAAACGCCATTATGATGATCGACTTTGCGCTGGCCGCCGAACGCAATCAGGGCATGACGCCGCAGCAGGCGATCGTTCAGGCCTGCCTGATGCGCTTCCGGCCGATTATGATGACCACGCTGGCCGCCTTCTTCGGCGCGCTGCCGCTGGCGCTGGGCAGCGGCGGCGATGCCGACCTGCGCAGCCCGCTGGGGCTGGCGATTGCCGGCGGCCTGGCACTGAGCCAGCTGCTGACCCTGTTTACCACCCCGGTGGTCTACCTTTATCTCGACCGTGCCAGCCGCGCCACGCAACGCCAGTGGCAGCGCCTGCGCCACCCCAGGAACGCCTGATGAAACTGAATAAACTTACCCCCGTAGTGCTGGCACTGCTGATCGGCGGCTGCGCCGTCGGGCCGGACTACCAGCGGCCGTCGGCACCGGGTGCGCTGCGCTATAAAGAAGCGCGCGGCTGGCAGCAGGCCACGCCGCAGGACGCGCAGCAGAAGGGCGACTGGTGGGCGGTGTATCGTGACCCGACGCTGGATGCGCTGCTGCGCCAGGTGCAGGTCTCCAACCAGAACGTGGCGCAGTATGAGGCGAAGTACCGCCAGGCGCTGGCGCTGGCCTCCGGCTCCAGCCGCGATCTGCTGCCGACGGTCAGCGCCACCGCCAGCTCAACCCGCAGCGGCACGGCGGCCAGCAGCAGCGGGGCGACCAGCGGCGGGCGGATCAGCAACAGCCACTCGGCGCAGCTCTCTGCCTCCTGGGAGCTGGATATCTGGGGCAAACTGCGCCGCACGCTGGAAGAGAACCAGGCCAGCGCAGAGGCCAGCGCCGCCGGACTGGGCAATATCACCCTCAGCGCCCAGTCAACGCTGGCGCAGGACTACTTCCAGCTGCGTATTCTCGACCAGCGCATTGCCCTGTATCAGCAGAGCATTGCCGCCTATCAGCGCTATCTGACGGTAATTAATAACAAATACCGGGCGGGCAGCGAGTCGCGCGCCACCCTGGCGCAGGCGCAAACCACCCTGGCCAGCGCCCGCGCCTCGGCGCTGGATCTCAGCTGGCAGCGCGCCCAGCTGGAGCACGCCATCGCGGTGCTGGTCGGCAAAACCCCGGCGGAATTCAGCCTGGCGGCGGCACCGCTGAACGCCACTTTGCCGGCGATCCCGGCCGCGCTGCCGTCCGCACTGCTGCAGCGCAGGCCGGATATCGCCCAGGCGGAACGCACGGTGGCCGCCGCCAACGCAGCAGTGGGCGTGGCGATCGCCGGGTACTACCCGGATCTGACCCTCAGCGCCAGCGGCGGCTACAGCGGCTCCTCGTTCAGCAACCTGTTCTCGCTGCCGAACCGCATCTGGTCGTTAGGGCCGTCGCTGAGCGGCACGCTGCTCGACTTCGGGGCCACGTCTGCGAAGGTGGAGCAGGCGCGCGCCGCCTATGACGCTGACGTTGCCAGCTACCGCCAGACGGTGCTGAGCGGCTTCCAGGAGGTGGAGGATTATCTGGTGGAGCTGCACACCCTGCAGGATGAGCTGCAGGCGCAGCAGGAGGCCGCCGCGTCGGCGCAGGAGTCAGCGCGCGTAACCTTTAACCAGTACCAGGCGGGAATGATCGACTATCTCGATGTGGCCACCACCGAAAACAGCAGCCTCAGCCAGCAGCAGAGCCTGCTGCAGCTGCAAAGCACCCGGTGGGTCACCAGCGTACAGCTGATCGTGGCGCTGGGGGGCGGCTGGCGCTAGCCTGGCAAAGTGGTCGCAAGGCAACAGGCCCCGGCCAGCGTACATTACGTCACCGGGGCTTTATTTTTACGGGGTAACGCGTTAGTGAACAGGCTAATAAATAACATGTATGTAAGTTAATATGGATTTTTTACGGTTGTGGTCTTTACGGGTTTTTGATATTTGTTTTCTTTGAACTTTTGGCGTTTCACTCTATACGTTCACAGCACGTTATTTCGATGCGGGTGATGTTTCAGATGCGGAATGCCGGGTTTTGAAAAGGAGAAAATAATGGATGTCGAACGCTCTCTTATCAGCATACTCGCCGGAAACTCCCGTGTTTTTATTGATGAAGCCGGTGAGATTGTCGTTGAGGCGCAACTTAAAGCCTTTGAATCAGCGCTTAAATTCGCCAGTCAATGCACCCCTGAACAGGGTAATAAACCGAGAATATCCGTTGCTTTCGATCATCATGGTATTTTTCGCAAACATTTTCTGGCAGAGAAGCTCACTAATTCGCAAAAAAGACGTCCCCGCCTGTGTCATCTGCATCAGCGTATTCAACGTGTTTTTTTACCGGTGGCGAATCAATACAATATTCCGCTCAGCGAAATCTACGCCATTCATGAAGACTCTGCCCGGCAACACCTTGTTTATATGCTTGAGAATGATGATATTCCTGAGCCGGTGGTTAACCGTATGCGTGCACCGGCTCCGGCAAGCGCCGGCCCGCAGGCGTCGAAACTCTCCTGCGCCGCGATCACCCGGGAATATTTTGAACGGGCTGCAGGCGAAGGACGGACGCCTGAATCGGTGCTGGAAGTGTTCTTTGAAGACAGCCCCTGGTCAGGGAGCCTCGCCTGGGTTCGCGGGCTGCAGCTGAGCCACCTGCTCGGCTTTACTGCCGGTATTCGCCTGAACCTGGTCGATGAGCAGGGCGGCGTACAGCAGGGAGAGATTATCGCCGCACGACAAAACCCGCAGTTTTAAATCGATTCGCAGTACAACCTCAGGAAGATACCGATGAATGGACAGGATGGTTCTGTATATCTGGATAACAATGCCACTACGGCTTTAGATGATGACGTACTTGAAGCAATGATGCCCTATCTCACCCACGTTTACGGAAATGCGGCCAGTATCAGCCATGTCTGGGGCTTGCAGGCCCGCAAAGCGGTGGAGAATGCCCGTGAAATCATCGCCAGCGCGATTAATGCATACAGTCCCGGTGATATTATTTTCACTTCAGGGGCGACGGAATCGGTCAATCTGGCACTGTTCAGTCCGGTTAAAAACGGGCATGTCATTACCTCACAGATTGAGCATAAAGCCGTGCTGGACAGCTGTGCCAGGCTTGAATCTGCCGGGATGCAGGTCAGCCGGGTTGCACCGGACTGTTATGGAATCGTTTTATCTGAAGCTGTTTCTGGTGAAATCAGAAAAGAGACCCGTCTTGTCTCAATTATGTCGGCAAATAATGAAACGGGTGCGCTGCAACCGATAAACGAGATAGGGAAAATCTGTCGCGAGCAGGGTGTGGTTTTTCATTGCGATGCAACGCAGTCGCTGGGAAAAATAGCGCTGGACGTCAGGTTGTCAGATATCAGCCTGGCATCTTTCTCGGCCCATAAAATTTATGGCCCCAAAGGTGTCGGCGCGCTGTATATCAGCTCACGGGAACCTCTTATTGAACTTCAGCCTATGATGGTGGGAGGAGGGCACGAAAATGGCCTGCGATCGGGGACGTTAAATGTTGCCGGCATCGTCGGCTTTGCCCACGCTGTTAAACTGGCTGTGGAGAAACAAGCGTCAGAATCCGCCCGGATAAGGGCGTTGCGTAACCGACTCTGGCAGTTTGTCGTCGAGAGTGTGCCTGAAGTCCGTTTAAATGGTCACCCCGAACACCATCTTCCGGGGGTACTGAATCTCTCTTTCAGCGGCATTGACGCCGACTCCCTCTTGCTCGAACTTCCTGACATTGCGCTGTCAGCCGGCTCGGCATGCACCTCTGCCCGACAGGCACCGTCGCACGTCCTTAAAGCAATGGGCCTCAGCGATGCGATGGCTCAGGCAAGCATCCGTATCGGCATCGGGCGATTCAATACGGAAGCTGAAATCAGTTACGTTTGCCAGCGGCTTAAAGTCGCCGTAGAGGCACTCCGTGCGATGAACCCTGTATTTCGCCGCTCAGCAGGCCGTGCGCAGGACGTGCAACCATGAAAAATTCAACTGCACTGCTTCTGCTGTCAGGTACCTCTCTGACGGCGGGCGGTTACGGCGCCACCTTCCTGTTCTCTGCCTGGTTTCGCTCTCAGGGCGGAACCGATATTGAGGCCGGTACGACGCTGAGTATGGCTCTGCTGGGGACATTTATCGGGGTGCCACTGGTCGGCTGGTTTGCCGGGCGGATGGATGCCTCGCGGCTTGCCGCACTCGCAGCGTTCATCCTCTCCGTGGGTTATCTGCTGATGGGGAGCTTAAGCGAAGAATTCAGGTTCGTACCCTTGCTATCCACACTGCTGATTGGCCTGGGGTGGGGGATGTTTTATATCGGTGCACCTATGGCGCTTTCTGAACGTGTTTCAGATGCCGATCGCGGACACTGGTTTACCCGCTTTAGCGCGTTTCAGATGGTCGGGATCTGTGGCGGGCCGGTACTGGTCACGCTGTTGACCGGTAGCCTGCACACTCCGTTACAGCAGTGCTTTCTGCTGGTGGGGGGGGCCGGTCTGCTTGCTGCCCTGCTGCTGGCGGCATTTGGTCGTAAAGAACCGGGTGGGCCAGGCGATCGGGCTCTGAGGCCCTGGGTGAAAAAACTCGCCGTACTGGCTTTCAGCCCTGCCGCCAGGCCCATAGTGATGGTCGGATTAGGCGGTTGTGTTTTTTCAGGGATGATGTCGTTCCAGGGAAGCCTGGTCGAAGGGACCTCCGCCAGCGCCAGCACCTATTTCTGGGTGCATGCCACTACGGCAGTGGTTGCCCGGCTGTTGCTGTCGCGGCGGCTGTCGGGGCTGCCCCGTCTGCCGTTGGTTTCTGCTCTGTTATGCTGCCTGTTTGTCGGCATTCTTTGCCTGCTGTGGATACCGATCCATCCTGCTTTTCAGATTGCCTCCGCGATGCTCACCGGCCTCGGTTACGGCCTGGTGTATCCGGTGATCCAGACCTGGGCGGTGAATGATTCGCTGCCGGAAAACCGGCATGCGGCCCTGACCTGGTTCGTAATGTCTTATTTCGTCGGCATATTCGGTTTTCCAGCCTTTGGCGGCTGGATACTGGTGGCGGCGGGTAAAGTGTGGTTTATCCTGGCTCTTGCGCTGCTTGTTCTGCTGGAACTGGCTGCGGGCGCTATGCGCAGTGGAACCCGGTCTGAAAATTATTGAGTTGTGCGGTCATATCCTGCATGGTTACAGCAACTTGTGACCTGCTCAGGAGCTGGCATGTTATTTACTCTGTTCCGCACGCTGTTTCGCGTGCTGTTTCGCACCCGGCTGGCCGGCGATCTCTCCGGCCTGTATAAGAGCAAGGTGCTGATTACCCCTAACCATATGTCGTTTATCGACGGCGTGCTGCTGGCGCTGTTTCTGCCGGTAAAACCGGTGTTTGCCGTCTACTCATCGATCAGCGAACAGTGGTATATGCGCTGGGTCGGCAAGTTTATTGACGTGGTGCCGCTGGATCCGACGCGGCCGATGTCGCTGAAGCAGCTGGTACGGCTGGTTAATGAAGGCCGCCCGGTGGTGATCTTCCCGGAAGGGCGCATCACCGTCACCGGGTCGCTGATGAAGATCTACGACGGTGCCGGTTTCGTTGCCGCCAAATCGCAGGCCGCCGTGGTACCGCTGCGCATTGAAGGCGCGGAGTTCACCCCGTTTGGCCGGCTGGCCGGGGTATTTAAGCGTCGCCTGTTCCCGCGCATTACCCTGACCGTGCTGCCACCAACCACCATCCCGATGCCGGAAGCGCCGAAAGCCCGCGACCGCCGGCGTCTGGCCGGTGAGCACCTGCACCACATCATGATGGAAGCGCGGATGGCGGTGCGCCCGCGTGAGACGCTGTATCAGGCGTTTCTTTCTGCCCGCACCCGCTACGGGCTGTTTAAGCCGTGCATCGAGGACGTCAGTTTCACCCCCGACAGCTACACCGGCCTGCTGAAAAAATCGCTTGGCGTCGGGCGTATCCTCGAACGTTACACTCATCAGGGCGAAGTTATCGGCCTGCTGCTGCCGAACGCCACGGTGACCGCGGCCGCCATTCTCGGTGCCTCAATGCGCGGCCGCGTGCCGGCGATGCTTAACTACACCGCCGGGGTGAAGGGGCTGACCAGCGCGCTGACCGCCTCTGAGGTGAAAACCGTCTTCACCTCGCGCCAGTTCCTCGACAAAGGCAAGCTGTGGCATCTGCCGGAGGGCATTACCGGCGTCAAATGGGTGTTCCTCGAAGATTTGAAGGACACCGTCACCACCGGCGACAAGCTGTGGATCCTCAGCCACCTGCTGCTGCCGTCGCTGGCCGCCGTGCCGCAGCAGCCGGAAGATGCGGCGATGGTGCTGTTTACCTCCGGCTCGGAAGGCCACCCGAAGGGCGTGGTGCATTCACATAAAAGCCTGCTGGCCAACGTTGAGCAGATCCGCACCGTGGCCGACTTTACGCCGCGTGACCGCTTTATGTCGGCGCTGCCGCTGTTCCACGCTTTTGGCCTCACCGTCGGGCTGTTCACCCCGCTGATGACCGGCGCGCAGGTGTTTCTCTACCCCAGCCCGCTGCACTACCGCATCGTACCTGAGCTGGTGTATGACCGTAACTGCACCGTGCTGTTCGGCACCTCGACCTTCCTCGCTAACTATGCCCGCTTTGCCCATCCGTATGACTTTGCCCGCCTGCGCTACGTGGTGGCGGGGGCGGAGAAGCTGCAGCAGGCGACTAAAGACGTCTGGTTTGAGAAGTACGGCATCCGTATTCTTGAGGGTTACGGTGTGACCGAGTGCGCGCCGGTGGTGGCGATCAACGTGCCGATGGCGGCGAAATCGCAAACCGTCGGGCGTATTCTGCCGGGCATGGATTCACGGCTGATAGCGGTACCGGGTATCGAGAACGGCGGTCTGCTGCAGCTGCGCGGCCCGAACATTATGAAGGGCTATCTGCGCGTTGAGCGCCCTGGCGTGCTGGAAGCCCCGGTGGCGGATAACGGCGAAGGGCTGATGGAAGCGGGCTGGTACGACACCGGCGATATCGTCAGCTTCGACGAGGGTGGTTTCTGCCAGATTCAGGGCCGCGTGAAGCGCTTTGCCAAAATCGCCGGCGAAATGGTCTCTCTGGAGAACGTCGAGCAGATTGCGCTGAAGGCCTCGGCGGATAAACAACATGCGGCCACCCAGCGCCCGGACGGCAACCGTGGTGAAGCGCTGGTGCTGTTTACCACCGATGCGGAACTGTCGCGCGATAAACTGCTGCAGGCGGCGCGTGAGCTGGGCAGCCCCGAGCTGGCGGTGCCGCGCGATATCCGCGTGATTAAACAGCTGCCGCTGCTCGGCAGCGGTAAACCGGATTTTGTCACCCTGCGTGAGATGGCAGAAAAGCCGGAGGGCAACGATGAGTAACCTGGCGACGGGCGGCAAGCCGCTGCTGTCGAAGGGGATGATGGCCGTGATCGTCGCCCAGTTCCTGTCGGCGTTTGGTGATAACGCGCTGCTGTTTGCCGCGCTGGCGGTGCTCAAGCAGCTGGTCTATCCCGACTGGAGCCAGCCGGTGCTGCAGATGGTGTTTGTCGCCACCTACATCATTCTCGCGCCGTTCGTCGGCCAGTTTGCCGACGGCTTTGCCAAAGGGCGGGTGATGATGGCAGCCAACGGCCTGAAGCTGCTGGGCGCGATGGTGATCTGCTTCGGCTTTGATCCTTTCCTCGGCTACAGCCTGGTCGGCATCGGCGCGGCGGCCTATTCCCCTGCCAAGTACGGCATCCTCGGCGAACTGACCGACGGAGAAACGCTGGTCAAGGCCAACGGCCTGATGGAGTCCTCGACCATCGCCGCAATCCTGCTCGGTTCGGTGGCCGGCGGCTTCCTCGCCGACTGGAACCTGACCGGCGCGCTGGCTGCCTGCGTACTGGCCTACGCGCTGGCGGTGGCGGCCAACCTGCTGATCCCGAAACTGCCCACGGCGCGCGGCGGCCAGTCGTGGCGGCCGGCGGCGATGTCCGCCAGCTTCTTTAACGCCTGCCGCACGCTGTGGCGCAACCCGGAGACCCGTTTCTCGCTGGTCGGCACCAGCATGTTCTGGGGCGCCGGGGTAACGCTGCGCTTCCTGCTGGTGCTGTGGGTGCCGGTGGCGCTGGGCATCAGCGATAACAAAACCCCGACGCTGCTTAACGCGATGGTGGCGATCGGCATCGTCATCGGTGCGATCGCAGCGGCGAAGCTGGTGACGCTGAAAACCGTGGCGCGCTGTATGCCGGCCGGCGTACTGATCGGCGTGGCGGTAGTGGCGTTTGCCCTGCAGCAGCAGGCGATCAACGCTTACCTGCTGCTGGTGGTGATTGGCGTGCTGGGTGGCTTCTTCGTGGTACCGCTTAACGCGCTGCTGCAGATGCGCGGCAAAGAGACGGTGGGAGCAGGTAACGCCATCGCGGTGCAGAACCTCGGTGAGAATATGGCGATGCTGCTGATGCTTGGCCTCTACTCGCTGGCGATCCGCCTCGGTGCGCCACCGGTTGCCACCGGCGTAGGTTTCGGCGCGCTGTTTGCGCTGGCCATCGCCCTGCTGTGGGGCTGGCATCAGGTGCAAAAACGCCGCCGCTGAGAACAACCTAAGTACGGGCCTGCTCGGCCCGTACTCGCTTTACCGGTTTTAAGATCTTTAAGGCCTTTCCCCTCCTGCCTGCGCTTTTCTTTCGGTTACTATTCGACCTCTTCTATGACGCATGACTTGCATACTGCGGCGCATATCGTTCGCGTACCATTGCGTTGCTCATCACCCGTTTCGCCAGCGGCAGTGCTTTTTGCCGGGCGGCGAGCGAACTTTACGACATTCTGAAAGGGAGCCTGAAATGGAAAGAAGGGAATTTATTGCCAAATCCGCACTGTCCCTGGTCGCCGCCAGTCTTGGAGCCGGTGCCACGGGTTCACTGTTTGCTGCCCCCCCGGCGGCCACACCGCAGTACCGGCACGGGCCGAAGCAGGCAACGGGCGACAAAGGTAAAAGGATCAGTCTCGCATTTGTTATTTACCCCGGCATGACCCCGCTGGACATCATCGGCCCGGCGACCATGCTGGGCGGTGAAAATTTCGATATTCACTTTGTCTGGCGCGACCGTAACCCGGTCCACGGCGAAATGGCCCACGTGCAGTTCCTGCCCAGCACCACCTTCCGCGAGCTGAAAAAAGTGGACGTCCTGTGCATCACCGGCACCGGCAACCCCTATGCGCTGCTGAAAGAGCATGAAATGATCGACTGGCTGCATGAGGTGGGCGGCAAAGCGGAATGGATCACCAGCGTCTGTACCGGCTCCATTCTGCTGGGCGCGGCGGGGCTGCTGCAGGGGTATCAGGCCACCACCCACTGGTCAATGATCGACGATCTGAAACCTTTCGGGGCGATCCCGGTCAATGACCGCGTGGTAATTGACCGCAACCGCATTACCGGCGGAGGCGTCACGGCCGGTATCGATTTTGGCCTGACGCTGCAGGCGGAGCTGGCCGGCAAACAGAGCGCCGAGTACGCTCAGCTGATCACCCAGTACGATCCGCATCCGCCGTTCCACAGCGGTACGCCGCAGCAGGCCGCGCCAGAGCTGGTTAAGTCAGTGAAAAAGATGGTCTTTGATATGGTCGAAGCCCGCACCCCGGACTGGCAGCAGCAGATGAAGGCGAGCGTGGCGCGAATGCAGCGTTACAACAAAGCGTAAGAACAGGGCGAGGGAAACCTCGCCCTGAGACATTATGGCGCAGGGTAAGTGAAGCGGCGGTGAATCGCCTCCAGCCCTTCCAGTACGTCCGCGTTCAGCGTGAGGTCGTAGCTGTCGATATTGATCTTCAGCTGCTCCAGCGTCGTCGCCCCCAGCAGCGTGCTGGCGACAAACGGCTGCTGGCGGACAAACGCCAGCGCCATCTGCGACGGGTCCAGCCCGTGTTTTTTCGCCAGCGCGACGTATTCTGCAATCGCCAGCTGCGACTGCTCGCCGCTGTAGCGGGTAAAGCGGCTGAACAGCGTATTGCGTGCGCCGGCCGGCTGCGCGCCGTTGAGGTACTTGCCGCTCAGGGTGCCGAACGCCAGGCTGGAGTAGGCCAGCAGCTCAACCCCTTCATGATGGCTGATCTCCGCCAGACCCACCTCAAAGCTGCGGTTCAGCAGGCTGTAGGGGTTCTGAATGCTGACGATGCGCGGCAGCTCGTGTTTTTCCGCCAGCTGCAGATAGCGCATCACGCCCCACGGCGTTTCATTGGACACGCCGATGTAGCGGATTTTCCCGGCGCGAACCTGCTCGTTCAGCGCTTCCAGCGTCTCCAGCAGCGTGACCGGCGCGGTGGTATCGGCATATTCATAGTTCAGCTTGCCAAAGAAGTTGGTCTGGCGCTGCGGCCAGTGCAGCTGATAAAGATCGAGATAGTCGGTATTCAGCCGTTTCAGGCTGGCATCCAGCGCGGCACGGATGTTTTTACGGTCCAGTACCTGCCCCGGGCGGATAGAGGCGTCCGCACCGCGCACCGGTCCGGCAACTTTCGAGGCCAGCACCACTTTGTCACGGTTACCGCGCGCCTTCAGCCAGCTGCCAATATAACTCTCGGTCAGGCCCTGAGTTTCCGGGCGCGGCGGCACCGGATACATTTCGGCGGTATCAATCAGGTTGATGCCGCGGCTCAGGGCGTAATCCAGCTGGGCATGCGCGTCGGCTTCGCTGTTCTGCTCGCCAAAGGTCATGGTTCCCAGGCCCAGTGAGCTGATTTCAAGGGTGCTGTGGGGGATACGGTGATAATGCATTTCCGGCTTCCTTTTCATTTTTGAAGGTCAGGGAATACTCCTGCATCGTTCACTGGCTGACGGTGCCAGATCCCGGTTTTCGACTATAACCGCGGCGGGGCAGTGGGGGAAGTGAGGAATTGTGCAGAGCGATGAACAACTGCCTGAATACGGGCGCATCCAGGCAACAGCCGCCAGATTAGCGCTCAACGATGCTGGAAACCTCGTCGCCGTTAATCTGCTTCTCATGACCGGACTCGTCGGTGTACTGCACCAGCCCGGTCTCTTTATCAATTTGCGGCTTACCGTCGGTCATAATCATCTGCCCGTCTTTGGTCGCCATTACATAGCTGCTGCTGCAGCCGCTCAACAGCATCGCTATGCCGATCGCCGCTGCGCCAGTCATCAACTTCATGGTTATCTCCCCTGTGATTCGTTTACGCTTAAGAGTGTAGTAATAAACGAAATATTCCGTGGTGATAATCACATCAGTCTGAAAGTCCGGCGTTAAGGCCGGAAAACTTGACATCGCCGGCCACCGCCGGCGGCTCAGAGTAAAAAGTGCCGCGCCAGCAGCGCACCGGTAAAGGATTTTTTCAGATAGAAGCCGCGCGGCAGGGTCATAATCGGCTGCCCCTCGCGGCCAATCCCCTCGGTCAACGCTCTGCTGTTGGCCGCTTTAGGGCGAATTTGCAGCACGTCGCCGTGGCGTGCGGTGATCTGCTCCACCTGGCCGAGCACGATCATATCCATCAGCTCTTCCCAGTCGCGGCGCAGCTGCCGCTCCTCCTCCGCGTTGGGGCTCCACAGCAGCGCGGCCCCGACGTGGCGGTCAGGCAGCGCAATGGCCCGATCGCCCTCCACCGGCACCCACAGCACCCGGCTCAGCTTATGGCGGACGTGGCTGGTGAGCCAGGTCACGCCGCTGTTGCCGGTCAGCGGCGCCACGCAGACAAAGGTGGTTTCCAGCGGGCGGCCCGCCGCGTCGATCGGAATGGTTTTCAGCTCAACGCCAATGGCGGCGAAATCCTGCTCCGGCTTGCTGCCCGCGCTGGCCCCCAGGCAGCGTTCCAGCAGCATACCCACCCAGCCTTTATCGCGCTTCAGATCGCGCGGGATAGCTAAACCACAGGCGTGCGCCAGTTCACCGAGGGTGTACCCCGCTAGGCCTCGGGCGCGGGCCATCAGCTCATCTTCATGGCGTGGCGGCGGCAGAAAATCGTTATCGCTCAATCTGCTCTCCGGTGGTTAAAAAAAGTACAGCAAACGACAGCATCACGGCGTGCGGTTATTCAGTGGGGGAAAAAAACAATAATAGCATGATAAATCGTGTTTTTTTATCGCCCGACTGCCGCCGTCGGTCAGGGCTCAGTAAGGTTTAACTTTTCTGGTCACCGGCAATGAACAGGATCTTCCGGGTAGTTATCCACAGAAAAGTGGGATAAGTGGTCCGTGAAGATAATACTGTTTCCATTTACAGCCTTGACGCAGGGGTTTTTTGCCCATTTAGCCTGCGTCGTGGGCAAGTAATCAACATATTCTGTGGATAACGTCATATGTGCGCGAAAAATCACCAGTCCGCGGATCGCTGGATATGACAGCAGAATGACATGGACAGGAAAAGGGCGCTACACCGCTAAATACCGCTGATTAATATAAGATTATTCCTTGATGCTGGCAGGTCTTGTTTAGCGACTATAAAAGTTTTCCCCACTTCTTCAGCGAGTTCTGCACAAAGCTATCCACAGAAAACGTGAATAAGATCGCCTTTTTCCCCCGCTTTCTGTTTATAACTTGCCTGTTAATGAAGAGTTATCCCACTCCGGACCAGGCACATGCTGTTAAAGCAGTGGTTTACCGTCTGTAAGGAGTGTGAAACAATCAGAACATCCAGTTTTAGTTTGAGGTAGTCCGGTGATCGATGATGATGGCTACCGCCCGAATGTTGGTATCGTAATTTGTAACAGGCAGGGACAGGTGCTGTGGGCCAGACGTTTTGGTCAGCACTCCTGGCAGTTTCCCCAGGGGGGCATCAACCCAGGGGAGACCGCGGAACAGGCAATGTACCGCGAGCTTTTCGAGGAAGTCGGTTTACACCGTAAGGATGTGCGCATTCTGGCCTCCACCCGAAACTGGTTACGATATAAGTTGCCTAAACGTTTGGTGCGTTGGGACACAAAGCCGGTTTGTATCGGCCAAAAACAGAAATGGTTTCTCCTGCAGCTGTTGTGCAACGACGCGGATATCAACATGCAAACCAGCAGCACGCCGGAATTTGACGGCTGGCGGTGGGTCAGCTTCTGGTATCCGGTACGCCAGGTGGTCTCCTTCAAGCGCGACGTCTATCGTCGGGTGATGAAAGAGTTTGCCAGCGTGGTGATGCCCCTGCAGGAAAATACCGCACCACGAAACACGCCCTTTCGACGGAAGAGAGGTTAAGCCACACCGATCATGCTCACACAGCTGCGCGAAATAGTTGAGAAAGTGGCAGCAGCGCCTCGTCTTACCGAGGCGCTGGATATTCTGGTTAATGAGATATGTCTGGCGATGGAAACCGAGGTCTGCTCGGTTTACCTCGCCGATAACGATCGTCGCTGCTACTACCTGATGGCTACGCGTGGGCTAAAAAAGCCGCGTGGGCGCACGGTCGCCCTGGCATTTGATGAAGGCATTGTCGGCCTGGTCGGTCGCCTTGCTGAGCCGATCAACCTTGCCGATGCGCAGAAACACCCCAGCTTTAAATATATCCCCTCGGTCAAAGAGGAGCAGTTTCGCTCGTTCCTCGGCGTACCGATCATCAGCCGTCGCCAGCTGCTGGGCGTGCTGGTGGTGCAGCAGCGCGAACATCGCCTGTTTGACGAAAGCGAAGAGTCCTTCCTGGTCACGCTGGCGACGCAGCTGGCGGCGATCCTGTCGCAGTCCCAGCTTAACGCGCTGTTCGGCCAGTACCGGCAAACCCGCATTCAGGCGATTGCCGCCGCGTCCGGTGTGGCGGTGGCGGAGGGTTGGGTAGACTCTTCACAGCCGTCGCTGGAAAACGTCTCGGCGGCCTCAACGCTCGATTCAGTGCGCGAACGCGAACGGCTGGCGCTGGCGATGGCGGAAGCCTCGGCGGAGTTTCGCCGTTACAGCAAGCGCTTCACCGCCAGCCTGCACAAAGAGAGCGCGGCAATCTTCGATCTCTACTCGCACCTGCTCAGCGATGCGCGGCTGAAGAAAGACCTGCTGGCGGAGATTGAGGCCGGCTCGGTGGCGGAGTGGGCGGTTAAAAAGGTCATTGAGAAGTTTGCCGCCCAGTTTGCCAGCCTGCAGGACAGCTATCTGCGCGAGCGCGCGGGCGACCTGCGGGTGCTTGGCCAGCGCCTGCTGTTCCACCTTGACGACACCATTCAGGGCACCAACACCTGGCCGGAACGCTTCGTGCTGGTGGCCGATGAGCTGACGGCCACCACGCTGGCCGAGCTGCCGCGTGAACGGCTGGCCGGGGTGGTGGTGCGTGACGGTGCCGCCAACTCCCATGCGGCGATTATGGTGCGCGCGCTGGGTATTCCGACGGTGATGGGGGCCGATATTCAGCCGGAGCTGCTGAAGGGCCACCTGCTGATCGTCGACGGCTATCGCGGCGAGCTGCTGGTGGACCCGGAAGCGGTGCTGGTCAACGAATATCAGCGGCTGATCAGCGCGGAGAACGAACTGAGCCAGCTGGCCGAAGGGCTGGTTGAGCAGCCGGGGCAGCTGAAAAGCGGCCAGACGGTAAAAGTAATGCTCAATGCCGGCTTAAGCGCCGAGCATGAAAAAACCCAGGGCAGCAGGGTCGACGGCGTCGGCCTGTACCGTACCGAAATCCCGTTTATGCTGCAGAGCGGCTTCCCGTCGGAAGAGGAGCAGGTGGCGCAGTATCAGGGCATGCTGCAGCTGTTCCTCGATAAACCGGTGACGCTGCGCACGCTGGACGTCGGCGCGGACAAGCAGCTGCCCTATATGCCCATCAGCGAAGAGAACCCGGCGCTGGGCTGGCGCGGCATCCGCCTGACCCTTGACCAGCCGGAGATTTTCCTCGTGCAGCTGCGCGCGATGCTGCGCGCCAACGTGGCCAGCAACAACCTCAGCATCCTGCTGCCGATGATCACCAGCATTGATGAGATCGACGAGGCGCAACGGCTGATCGACCGCGCCAGTCAGGAAGTGAGCGAGATGCTCGGTTACGCTATTCCGCTGCCCCGGCTGGGGGTGATGATTGAAGTGCCGTCGATGATCTTTATGATCCCGCACCTGCGCGGGCGCATCGATTTTATCTCGGTCGGCACCAACGACCTGACCCAGTACCTGCTGGCGGTGGATCGCAACAACACCCGGGTGGCGTCAATCTACGACAGCCTGCACCCGGCGCTGCTGCGGGCGTTACAGACCATCGCCGATGAGGCAGAACGGGCCGGTATTGAGCTGTGCCTGTGCGGTGAAATGGCCGGCGACCCGATGAGCGTGGTGATGCTGGTGGGCATGGGCTATCACCACCTGAGCATGAACGGCCGCAACGTGGCGCGGGTCAAATATCTGCTGCGCCATATTGAGCTGGAAGAGGCGCAGGCGCTGGCCCGCACCGGCCTGGCCGCGATGCACACCCGCGAGGTGCGCAGCGAAGTGGCGGCGTTTATGGAGCAGAAAGGGCTGGGCGGCCTGATCCGCGGCGGGCGCTGAACGGGTTCCTCAGGCAACTTCTCTCTTAACAAAGTTTACACTCGGGCGGGACCGCGAAAATTCCCGCTATGCTATGATGCGCGACTTATGCAGCCGACGATTGCGGCTGCCTGTCAGGATTGACTCAACTAATGGTGAAAGATGAATAACGGCTATCTGGCTTTCCCCCAATTCGACCCGGTGATCTTCTCCATCGGGCCGGTTTCGCTGCACTGGTACGGGCTGATGTATCTGGTGGGTTTCGTGTTCGCCATGTGGCTGGCGGTGCGCCGCGCCAATAAGCCGGGCAGCGGCTGGAAAAAAGAAGAGGTTGAAAACCTGCTGTACGCTGGTTTCCTCGGCGTGTTCCTCGGCGGACGTATCGGTTATGTGTTCTTCTATAACCTGCCTTTGTTCCTCGAAAATCCGCTCTACCTGTTCAAAGTGTGGGACGGTGGTATGTCGTTCCACGGCGGCCTGATCGGCGTGATCGTGGTGATGATGATCTTTGCCCACCGCACCAAACGTCACTTCTTCCAGGTGGCTGACTTTATGGCGCCGCTGATCCCGTTTGGGCTGGGTGCCGGACGCCTTGGCAACTTTATCAACGGCGAGCTGTGGGGCCGCGTCGATCCGAACCTGCCGTGGGCAATGCTGTTCCCCGGCTCGCGCAGCGAAGATATTGCGCTGGTGGCCAGCCATCCGGAATGGCAGTCGCTGCTCTCGACCTACGGCGTGCTGCCGCGCCACCCTTCGCAGCTGTATGAGCTGATTCTGGAAGGGGTGGTTCTGTTTATCATCCTCAACCTGTTTATTCGTAAGTCACGCCCGATGGGCGCGGTCTCTGGCCTGTTCCTGATCGGCTATGGCGCTTTCCGTATTATCGTAGAGTTCTTCCGCCAGCCGGACCAGCAGCTTGGCCTGTTCAGCGGCATCAGCATGGGGCAGATCCTCTCCGTGCCGATGATTCTGGCAGGTGTGATTATGATTATCTGGGCGTACCGTCGTCGCCCGCAGCCCAAAATTCGTGAGGAAAAATGAAACAGTATCTGGCGTTAATGCAGCACGTGCTTGACCACGGCACACCGAAAAACGATCGCACCGGCACCGGTACGCTGTCGGTTTTCGGCCACCAGATGCGTTTCAATTTGCAGGAAGGGTTTCCGCTGGTCACCACCAAGAAGTGCCATCTGCGCTCGATTATTCATGAGCTGCTGTGGTTCCTCAACGGCGATACCAATATCGCCTACCTGAAAGAGAACAAGGTCTCGATCTGGGATGAGTGGGCGGATGAAAACGGCGACCTCGGGCCGGTGTACGGCAAGCAGTGGCGCAGCTGGGGCGCGCCGGACGGCCGCCAGATCGACCAGCTGACGAAGGTGGTTGAGCAGCTGAAATCTGACCCGGACTCGCGGCGCATTATCGTCTCCGCCTGGAACGTCGGCGAACTGGACGAGATGGCGCTGGCCCCGTGCCACGCCTTTTTCCAGTTCTACGTAGCGGATGGTAAACTCTCCTGCCAGCTGTACCAGCGCTCCTGCGATATCTTCCTCGGCCTGCCGTTCAATATCGCCAGCTATGCGCTGCTGGTGCATATGATGGCGCAGCAGTGCGATCTGCAGGTGGGCGACTTTGTCTGGACCGGTGGCGATACTCACCTCTACAGCAACCATCTGGAACAGACGCGTCTGCAGCTGACCCGTGAACCGCGCACGCTGCCGCAGCTGATCATCAAGCGTAAACCGGACTCGCTGTTCGACTACCGCTTCGACGATTTTGAGATTGAAGGTTACGACCCGCATCCGGCGATTAAAGCCCCGGTGGCGATCTGACCCTGTTGCCCGGCGTGCTGCTTTACCGCAGCCCGCCGGGCACGCCTTCCTGCCTGACTTCACCAACCTCACCAACCTCACCAACCTCACCAACCTCACCAACCTCACCAACCTCACCAACTTCACTAACTTCACTAACTTCACTAACTTCACTAACTTCACCAACTTCTGCACTTCGCCGCAATAATCAGGCGCGTTGCTGCAACTCTTTATCTTCCGCTGAACAGCCCCCGCAACGATGGCTTTTGCCGCTGGTATCCGCTGCCGGCAGGCGCAAACTGGCGTGATGAAAATCCTGACCGAACGTGGTTTTACCCTGCTGGAGATGATGCTGGTGCTGGCGATGGTGGCCGCACTGAGCAGCGCGGGCTGGCACGGCTGGCAGCGCTGGCAGCAGCGTCAGCGGCTGGACGAAAGCGCCGCGCAGATCCGCCAGCTGCTGCTGCGCCTGCGCAGCGACGCCAACTGGCATAACGCCGAACGGCTGCTGTGGCTGAAGCCAGGCGCGCGCTGGTGCTTCGGCGGCGGCCCCGCCGTTGAGCGCTGTCGGCCGTCGTCACCGTGGCAGCTGTCGGCCCCCTGGCCGGAAGTGCGGCTGCGTGAACTCAGCGACGGCATGGGTTTCTACGGTAAAAACAACACCGCCTTCCCCGGCCATGTGCTGATTGCCAGCCCGGCAGGGGAGCGGCGCATTATCGTCTCCGCCCGCGGCCGGGTGCGCATCTGCGCGCAGTCCGAAGAGCGCTGCCGGTGACGGGGCAGACGGGTGCTCAGGTTCATGGACGGGCGCATGCTCTGCTTCATGGACAGAAGCAGGTTCATGGACGGATACAGGTTCATGGACAAAGGCGGGTTCATGGACAGCTACGGGTTCATGGACAAAGGCGGGTTCATGGACAGCTACGGGTTCATGGACAAAGGCGGGTTCATGGACGGATCCAGGTTCAGTTACTCAGGCATGACGGGCGGCGTCAGAGGGTGCCAGTGAAAAAGCAGCGGGCGCAGGGGTTTACTTTGCTGGAGGTGTTAATCGCTCTGGCAGTAGGCAGCGTGCTGATGCTCGGCGCCACGCGCACGCTGCCGCTGCTGGTGCAGCATACTCAGCGGCTGCTGATGCAGGCTCAGCTGCAGGAGGAGCTGCAGCAGATCGCCTGGCGGCTGGAGAAAGCCCTGCGGCGTGCCGGCTACTGTAACGGGCACTGTTCCGGCCCGGCTCTGAGCATTCGCCCGCCGCCGTCCGCCTGCCTGCTGCTGCGCTGGGATGAGAACAGTAACGGCAGGTGGGAGGGCGTCGGGCGGGACAACAGCGAGTTCTGGGGCTACCGGCTGCGCGCGGGCAATCTGGAAATGCAGCGCGGAGTGGCGAGCTGCGAGGGGCCAGGCTGGGAAAAACTGAACGACCCTCGCCAGATCGCTATCAGCCAGTTCACGATCGCGCGGCACGCGCATCAGCTCAGGCTGGTACTCAGCGCCTTCGCGGTGGCGTGGCCTGCCGTAACCTTGACGCTGGAGCAGCAGGTGAATGCGGAGAATTTGTAAAAATAACCGAGTTTGACAGGGGACTTTCTGCGATGAAGGGGACTGTCTTCCTCAAGGGTACGGCGGATCGGGAGTCACTGACGCGGGGCAGGGAGGCATCAATAACGAGTGACGGATGACGGTGGTGAGGCCGCTATGAAGCGTACAGACGGCGTAGTGAGGGGCGTCATGATGGCAACAAAAGAGGCTAGCGTCGCTATGATG
>NZ_JRZZ01000003.1:51671-105941 GCF_002865965.1 Erwinia sp. B116 | reverse complement strand
AACGGTAGCGAGACGAGGGCGATCGGCCAGCAGCGTGGCGGCGGTACGTTGCTGATGGTGGTCATTCTTCTGATGATGGGCAGCCTGCTGCTGCATGCCACCCGCCGCCAGCTCAGCGATAACCTGAGCCTGGTGGCGGGCGAAGGGCGCTATTACCGGGAGTCTGCCGCTGCTGCCTCCGCGCTGGCGTGGGGTGAGCGTCTCAACTGGCCGCAAACCGGGGGCTGGCAGTGCCAGCGGCTACAGCCGCAGGGCTGGCGCGCGTGCCTGCGCAGCGGCGAGACGCGCGCTGATAATAACGCTGAGCCACGCAGCTTACTGTACGCCGACAGCGGTGAAAGAACGCTGGCATTATGGCGCTGGCTGGGCGGAACGGCACCACGCCTGCACCCTTTAGCCCATGGCTGGCTGGATTTTTGCCCGTTGAAAGAGAGTGGCGCCTGCCAGATACCGGCCGCGGCAGCAGGGCCTTAATATGAAACTGAAGCCTGTCATATGCAGACCACAGCAATATAGCCTGAGAATGCAGCCAGACTCTGACCTGCGCCGCGCGCATCAGCAGGGGGGCAGGCTTATACCGGAACCTGCCTCAGACCGGCCTGACCAGCAGGGTTTTAGCCTGATTGAAACATTAGTGGCGCTGCTGCTGTTTAGCCTCAGTTTCAGCGCGCTGATGCAGTATCAGCTGGCGCTGGCCGACGGGTTCCAGCGCCAGTGGCAGCAGCGCAGCGCCTGGCGCAACGCCCATCAGCTGCTGCTGGGCCAGGCTGTACCGGGCGGCTGGCAGGGGCAGCGCCTGCAGCAGCCGGGGCCGGCGGGTTGCCAGCTGCTGACGGCGCGGGTGGTCAGCCCGGCCGGGCGGCGCGCGGAGCTGACGCAGCTGCGCTGCGCTGAGTCGCCGGGCTTCGGTTCACCCCCTGGTGGGTGAACCGGCACACCAGGCTCGCGTTGTGACATGTTCATCGCCGGCCGGACGGGGTAAAGTAGTTCCCCGGAAAAATGAAACGTCTTATAAGGGACCGTTGGTTATGTTTACCGTTTACCACTCCAATCAGCTGGACATACTGAAAACGCTGGCGTCATGGCAGATCGAAAACCAGCCGCTGCAGGATCCGCTGCGCCCGGAGGTGGTACTGGTACAGAGCCCCGGCATGGCGCAGTGGCTGCAGATGTCGCTGGCCGACGAGTTCGGCATTGCCGCCAACATTGATTTTCCGCTGCCCGCCAGCTTTATCTGGGACATGTTCGTAAGCGTGCTGCCGGGGATCCCGAAAGAGAGCGCCTTCAACAAGTCCAGCATGAGCTGGAAGCTGATGGCGATCCTGCCCGCAATGCTCGCGGACGACGCCTTTACCCCGCTGCGTCACTACCTGAGCGACGACGACGACAAGCGCAAGCTGTTCCAGCTGGCGACTAAGGTCGCCGACCTGTTTGACCAGTATCTGGTCTACCGACCGCAGTGGCTGAATCAGTGGCAGCAGGGGCAGTTAGTCGAGGGGCTGGCGGAGGCGCAGGCCTGGCAGGCGCCGCTGTGGGCGGCGCTGGTGGAGTATACCCACCAGCTGGGCCAGCCGGAATGGCACCGTGCCAACCTCTATCAGCGCTTTATTCACGCTCTGGAAAAAAGCACCACCCGTCCGGCCAACCTGCCGGATCGGGTGTTTATCTGCGGTATTTCAGCGCTGCCGCCGGTCTATCTGCAGGCGCTGCAGGCGCTGGGCCGCCACATTGATATTCACCTGCTGTTTACCAACCCCTGCCGCCACTACTGGGGCGATATTCAGGACTACGCCTTCCTGGCGAAGCTGCAGAACCGCCATCGCAAACACTATCAGCATCAGCATGACGTGCCGCAGTTCCTCGATGGCGGCAGCGCCGCGACGCTGTTTAACCCGGCGGGTGAGCAGCAGCTGAGTAACCCGTTGCTGGCCTCGTGGGGCAAGCTGGGGCGCGATAACCTCTATCTGCTGGCGCAGATGGAGCCGAACGAAGTGGTGGCCTTCGTCGATATCGATCCGACCAACCTGCTGCAGACCATCAAGCGCGACCTGCTGGAGCTGGAAGATAACGCCGTGCTCGGGCTGGCCGCCGGGGAGTGGAACAGCAGCCGTGAAAAGCGCGTGCTGGCCGAAGAGGACCGCTCGATCGTTATTCACCAGTGCCACAGCGCCCAGCGCGAGGTCGAGGTGCTGCAGGACCGGCTGCTGGCGCTGATGGCGGAAGATGCCAGCCTGACGCCGCGCGACATTATCGTGATGGTAGCGGACATCGACGCCTACACGCCGTTTATTCAGGCGGTGTTTGGCAACGCGCCGCCGGAGCGCCAGCTGCCGTTTGCCATCTCCGACCGCCGCGCCAGCCAGGCGCACCCGGCGCTGCAGGCCTATCTGGCGTTGCTCAACCTGCCGGAAAGCCGGTTTACCGCCGAAGAGGTGCTGGCATTGCTGGAGGTACCGGCGGTGGCAGGGCGTTTCGCGGTAGATGAAGAGGGCCTGCGCCTGCTGCGTCACTGGGTGGCCGAGTCCGGCATCCGCTGGGGGCTGGATGATGACAGCGTACGCGAGCTGGATCTGCCCGCCACCGGCCAGCACACCTGGCACTTTGGCCTGACCCGCATGCTGCTGGGCTATGCGATGAACAGCGACGCGGGCGACTGGCAGGGGATCCTGCCTTACGATGAGTCGAGCGGGCTGATCGCCGAGCTGGCGGGTAACCTCGCTGGCCTGCTGATGCAGCTGAACCGCTGGCGACAGTGGCTGAGCGAGGCGCGCGGGCTGGACGCCTGGCTGCCGCTGTGCCGCCAGATGCTGGATGATTTCTTTGTGCGGGATGCCGATACGGAAGCGGCGCTGACGCTGATCGAGGAGCAGTGGCAGCAGGCGGTGCAGTACGGCCTGGAGGCCCGGTTTGATCAGGCGGTGCCGCTGGCGCTGCTGCGCGATGAGCTGACCTCGCGGCTCGACCAGCAGCGCATCAGCCAGCGCTTCCTCGCCGGCCCGGTCAACTTCTGCACCCTGATGCCGATGCGCTCCATTCCCTTCCGCGTGGTCTGCCTGCTGGGGATGAACGACGGGGTTTATCCGCGCACCCTGCCGCCGCTCGGCTTTGACCTGATGAGCCAGCAGGGCCAAAAGGGCGACCGCAGCCGCCGTGACGATGACCGCTACCTGTTCCTGGAGGCGCTCAACTCGGCACAGCAGCAGCTCTATATCAGCTATATCGCCCGCTCGATTCAGGATAATACGGAACGATATCCTTCGGTGCTGGTCAGTGAACTGGTGGAGTACATCAGCCAGAGCTTCTGCCTGGCGGCGGACCGCGATCGCGACGTCGACAGCAGCGCGCAGGCGGTGGTTGAACACCTGCAGCATCTGCACAGCCGGATGCCGTTTGCGGCGGAAAATTTCAGCGAACGGTCGGAGTTTACCAGCTACGCCGCCGAGTGGCTGCCCGCCGCCAGCGCGGCCGGCAGCGCGCATCCGCCGTTTATGCAGGCGCTGGAGCCGCTGGAGGAAAATACGCTGAGCTTTGAACGGCTGGTGCGTTTCTGGCGGCATCCGGTGCGGGCGTTTTTCAGCCTGCGGCTGGGCGTCAGCTTCCAGCTGGAGGAGAGCGGCCTGCCGGACGCCGAGCCGTTCGCGCTGGACGGGCTGAGCCGTTATCAGCTTAACAGCCAGCTGCTGAACAGCCTTATAGACGGCGGCGACGGCCAGCAGCTCTACCGTCGTCAGCGGGCGGCGGGCGCGCTGCCCTACGGGGCGTTCGGTGAGCTGTTGTGGCAGGAGCAGCAGCAGGAGATGAGCGATCTGGCCGCCCGGGTAAAGGATCTGCGCGCCGGGGCGGAGAACCGCGAGATCCTGCTGGAGTGCGGCGGCGTGGCGCTGACCGGCTGGCTGACCCAGGTGCAGGACAGTGGCCTGCTGCGCTGGCGGCCCGGTGTGCTCAACTACACCGACGGCCTGACGCTGTGGCTGGAACATCTGGTCTACTGCGCCAGCGGCGGCAGCGGCAGCAGCCGCATGCTTGGCCGGCTGGAGAGCGAATGGCACTTCCCGGCGATGGCGGCAGAGCAGGCGCAGCAGCAGCTGGCGGGTTATATCGCGGGTTATCAGCAGGGGCTGTGCCTGCCGCTGCTGCTGACCCGCAGCGGCGCGGCCTGGCTGGAGGCCAGCTATGACGGCAACAGCGGCACGCTGCTGCGCGATGAGGCCACGCAGAAGAAAGCCCAGGCGAAGCTGCTGGCCGCCTGGCAGGGCAATTATCAGATAGAGGGCGAGGGCAGCGACCCCTCACTGCAGCGGCTGATCCGTCAACTGGATGACGAGGCCGTGCAGCAGTTCACCGCCGCGGCCGAACGGTGGCTGCTGCCGATGCGTCAGTGGCACCAGCCGCAGCAGTAACCGTTATGCGGCGCAGAACCGGCAGGACGTGAGAGTAAAGTTTCAGGGACAAGCAGGAGACTATCCTGTAGTGTTATTTTATAACGTTATTAGTAGCATGTGTTGAGGAGTCTGAATGCGTCGTTATGCAGTCTGGTTAGCTTGTTTTGTTTCGGTAGCCCTGTTCAGCCCGCTGAGTATGGCGGAGAACGGTTGGCAGCCCATCGCGGAAACCATTCATAAAAGCGAAAAAGATCCGCGCCAGTATCAGGCGATCCGTCTGGATAACGGCATGACCGTGCTGCTGGTGTCCGACACGCTGGCCACCAAGTCGCTGGCGGCGCTGGCGCTGCCGGTCGGCTCGCTGGAAAACCCGCGCAACCAGCAGGGGCTGGCACACTACCTTGAACATATGGTGCTGATGGGCTCCAAACGCTACCCGGAGCCGGATAACCTCGCCGAATTCCTCAAAAAGCACGGCGGTAGCCATAACGCCAGTACCGCGCCTTACCGTACCGCCTTCTATCTGGAAGTGGAAAATGACGCCCTGCAACCGGCCGCCGACCGGCTGGCGGACGCCATCGCCGAGCCGCTGCTCGACCCGGTCAACGCCGACCGCGAACGTAACGCGGTCAACGCCGAGCTGACCATGGCCCGTTCGCGTGATGGCCTGCGCATGGCGCAGGTGGGGGCGGAAACGCTTAACCCGCAGCACCCGAGCTCGCTGTTCGCCGGCGGCAACCTGGAGACGCTGCGCGACAAACCCGGCAGCAAGCTGCACGATGCGCTGCAGGATTTCTACCAGCGTTACTACTCGGCCAACCTGATGAAAGCGGTGATCTACAGCAACAAGCCGCTGGCGGAGCTGCAGAAGATTGCCGTCGCCACCTTTGGCCGCGTCGCCAGCCACAACGCTACCGTGCCGGCGATCGACGTACCGGTGGTGACCGACCAGCAGAAAGGCATTGTGATCCACTACGTGCCGGCCCAGCCGCGCAAGCAGCTGAAGATCGAATTCCGCATTGAAAATAACAGCGATAAGTTCCGCAGCAAAACCGACACGCTGATCGGCTACCTGATCGGTAACCGCAGCAAAAACACCCTGTCGGACTGGCTGCAGAGCCAGGGGCTGGCTGACTCGGTCAGCGGCGGGGCCGATCCGATGATTGACCGCAACGGCGGTATCTTCTCGATTGCCGTCTCGCTGACCGACAAAGGCCAGGCCAACCGCGATCGGGTCGTGGCGGCGGTGTTCAGCTACCTGAAGACCCTGCGCGACGGCGGCATTGATAAACGTTACTTCGATGAAGTGGCCCACGTGCTAGACCTGGACTTCCGCTACCCGTCGATTACCCGTGATATGGACTACATCGAGTGGCTGGTGGATACCATGCTGCGCGTGCCGGTTGAGCACACGCTGGATGCCTCCTACATCGCCGACCGCTACGATCCGCAGGCGATTAAAGCACGGCTGGACGGCATGACGCCGCAGAACGCACGTATCTGGTATATCAGCCCGCAGGAGCCGCACAACAAAACCGCTTACTTTGTTGACGCCCCTTATCAGGTGGACAAAATCAGCGCGAAGACCTTCAGCCAGTGGCAGGCGGAAAGCGACAAAATCACCCTGTCGCTGCCGGTGCTCAACCCCTACATTCCCGATGATTTCAGCCTGATTAAACCGGCGCACGGCTACGATCGCCCGCAGGAGCTGGTCAACAAGCCGGGGCTGCGGGTGTTCTACATGCCCAGCCAGTACTACGCCGATGAGCCGAAGGCCAGCATCACCCTGTCGCTGCGCAATGAGCAGGCGATGAACAGCGCGCAGAACCAGGTGCTGTTTGCCCTCAATGATTATCTGGCCGGCGTGGCGCTGGATGAACTGAGCTCACAGGCGTCGGTGGGCGGCATCAGCTTCTCGACCGGTGAAAATGACGGGGTGACCTTCAGCGCCAGCGGCTTTACCCAGCGCCTGCCGAAGCTGATGAACCAGCTGATTGCCGGCTACACCCGCTTCACGCCTACCGGGCAGCAGCTGGAGCAGGCTAAATCCTGGTATATCGAGCGGCTGGACGCCGCCGAAAAGGGCAAAGCGTTTGAGCTGGCGATCCAGCCTGCGCAGCTGCTGTCGCGCCTGCCGTACACACAGCGCAGTGAACGCCGCAAGATTGTGCCAACCGTTACGCTGCAGCAGCTGGCGGACTACCGCAAAATGCTGCTGGAAAAAGCCGCCCCGGAACTGCTGGTGGTGGGCAACATGACCCCGGAAGCGGTCACCACGCTGGCCGATGAGGTGAAAAATCAGCTCAACTGTTCCGGTGAGCGCTGGTGGCACAACAACGAAGTGGTGGTGGACCAGCTTAAGCGGGCCAATCTGGAAAAAGCCGGCAGCAGCACCGACTCCGCGCTGGCGGCAGTCTACGTGCCGACCGGCTATGGTGAGCATCAGAGCATGGCCAGCAGCGCGCTGCTCAGCCAGATTATTCAGCCGTGGTTCTACAACCAGCTGCGCACCGAAGAGCAGCTGGGCTATGCGGTATTCGCCTTCCAGATGCCGGTCGGCCGCCAGTGGGGGATCGGTTTCCTGCTGCAGAGCAACGTCAAACAGCCGGCATACCTGTTAACCCGTTTCCAGGCGTTCTACCCGACGGCGGAAAAACGGTTGCGTGAAATGAAAAAAGAGGACTTCGCCCAGTATCAGGCGGCGATGATCAACGAGCTGAAGCAGCGCCCGCAGACGCTGGATGAAGAGGCCGGGCGCTTCAGCAAGGATTTCAGCCGGGAAAATTACCGTTTTGACACCCGTGAGAAGGTGATTGCCCAGGTGCAACAGCTGACGCCTGCCGCCCTTGCCGACTTCTTCCACCAGGCGGTAATCGCCCCGAACGGCCTGGCGCTGCTGTCGCAGATCTCCGGCAGCCATCACGGCAAAGCCGACTACGCGGTGGCACCGGGCTGGACCACCTGGAAAGATCTGTCGACGCTGCAGCAGTCGTTCCCGGTTATCCAGGATAAACCATGAGCCAGCCCGCCAGCCCGCTGCAACCGTTAAGCCTGCCGCTGCGCGGTGAGCGGCTGATTGAAGCCTCAGCAGGCACCGGTAAAACCTTTACCATCGGACTGCTCTATCTGCGCCTGCTGCTGGGGCTGGGCGGAGACGCGGCGTACGGGCGGCCGCTGACCGTGGAGGAGATTCTGGTGGTGACCTTTACCGAGGCCGCCACCGCCGAACTGCGCGGGCGCATCCGCGCCAATATCCACGAACTGCGCATTGCCTGCGTGCGCGGCGACAGCGCCAACCCGATGCTGCGCGAGCTGATGGCGGGCATCACCGATTTGTCTCAGGCGGCGGCAATGCTGCTGGCCGCCGAGCGGCAGATGGATGATGCCGGCATCTTCACCATTCACGGCTTCTGCCAGCGCATGCTCAACCTGAATGCATTTGAGTCCGGCATGATGTTTGAACAACAGCTGATCGAAGATGAAACGCCGCTGCGCCGTCGCGCGGCGGCCGACTTCTGGCGTCGCCACTGCTATCCGCTGCCGCTGCCGGTGGCCGCCGCGGTGCGCGAGCTGTGGTCCGGGCCGGATGCGCTGCTGAAAACGCTGTCGCCGTGGCTGAACGGTGAAGCGCCGACCCTGCGCTCGGCGCCGCACCCGGATGAAACGCTGGAGCAGCGGCACCAGCAGATTATCAGCCGCATTGCGGCGATCAAGGCGGCGTGGCTGGCGGCGGGCGATCTGCAGGCGCTGATTGAGGCTTCCGGCGTTGACCGACGCAGCTACAGTAGTAAGCACTTACCTGCCTGGCTGGAAAAAATCACCCTGTGGGCGCAAAGCGACACCCTCGACTATGCGGTGCCGAAAGATCTTGAGCGCTTTGGCCAGCAGATGCTTAGCGACAAGACTAAAAAAGGCGAAGCGCCGCGCCATGCGCTGTTTGTGCAGATCGACGACTTCCTCGCGCAGCCGCGCACGCTGGAAGATCTGCTGATTGCCCGCGCGCTGAGCGACATTCGCCGCATCACCCAGCAGGAAAAACGCCTGCACGCGCAGCTCGGCTTTGACGATCTGCTCGGTCGCTTTGACGCCGCGCTGCAGCAGCCCGCCGGTGAGGCGCTGGCCGCCGCCGTCCGGCAGCGCTATCCGGTGGCGCTGATCGATGAGTTTCAGGACACCGACCCGCAGCAGTACCGCATCTTTCACCGGCTGTACGTTCGCCAGCCGGAGAGCGCGCTGCTGCTGATCGGCGATCCGAAGCAGGCGATCTACGCCTTTCGCGGCGCCGATATCTTTACATACATGCGCGCCCGCACCGAAGTTAGCGCCCACTACACGCTGCAGACCAACTGGCGATCCTCGCCGGCGATGGTTAACAGCGTCAACCAGCTGTTTGCGCGCCTGCCACAGCCGTTTCTGTTTAACGAAATCCCGTTTATCGCGGTCAGCGCGGCGGAACCCAATCAGCGGCTGAGCTTCACCGTTGACGGCGTGGAGCAGCCGGCGCTGAAGCTGTGGCTGCAGCCCGGCGAAGGCGTCGGGGTCAGCGACTATCAGCAGGCGATGGCCCGCTGCTGCGCCGCTGAAATCAGCCAGTGGCTGGCGGCGGGCCAGCAGGGGCTGGCGCTGATCGGCAAAACCGGCAGCCAGCAGCCGCTGCGGGCGTCGGATATTACCATTCTGGTGCGCAGCCGTGGCGAAGCCGCGGTGATGCGCGATGCGCTACAGCGGCTGGCGATCCCGTCGGTGTATCTGTCTAACCGCGACAGCGTGTTTACCTCGAACGAGGCGCGCGAGCTGCTGTGGCTGCTGCAGGCGGTGCTGAACCCGGAGCAGGAGCGCACGCTGCGCACCGCGCTGGCCAGCAGCCTGTTTGGTTTCGATGCGCTGACGCTGGACCAGCTGGGCCGCGACGAACGCGCCTGGGATCGGCTGGTGGACGAGTTTGACCACTATCGCCAGCGCTGGCTGAAGCGCGGGGTACTGCCGATGCTGCGTGAGCTGATGCTGAAGCGGCAGATGGCCGAGAACCTGCTGGCTTCGGAGGGCGGTGAACGCCGGCTGACCGACCTGCTGCACCTCGGCGAGCTGCTGCAGGAGGCGGCGGCCGGGCTCGACAGCGAACACGCGCTGGTGCGCTGGCTGGCGCAGCAGCTGGAGCAGCCCGACGGCCAGGTGGCGAACCAGCAGCTGCGGCTGGAGAGCGATCGCCACCTGGTGCAGATTGTTACCATCCATAAATCCAAAGGGCTGCAGTATCCGCTGGTGTGGCTGCCGTTTGTCGCCAACTTCCGCGAGGCCGACAGCGCCGTTTACCATGACCGGCAGACCTTTGCCGCGCTGCTCGACCTGCAGCCGGACGAGGAGAGCGCAGCGCTGGCCGAGCAGGAGCGGCTGGCGGAAGATCTGCGCCTGCTGTACGTGGCGCTGACGCGGTCGGTGTATCACTGCAGCGTCGGGGTGGCCCCGCTGGTAAAGGGAACGCGTAAAAAAGAGGGTGCCAGCGATCTGCACCGCAGCGCGCTGGGCTGGCTGTTACAGCGTGGGGAAGCGGCGGATGCCGCCACGCTGCAGGCGCTGCTGGCGGCGATGCAGTGTGAGCATACCGCGCTGGCTGACGCTGCGGGCAGCGACGCACCGCGCTTCCAGCCGGAAGCTGAAGCGCCGGAAAACCTGCGCTGTCTGCCGCTGCCGCGTGCCTTACGCGACGACTGGCGGGTGACCAGCTACTCCGGCCTGCAGCAGCACGGTGCGGCGCAGACGCTGGATCTGCTGCCGCGTTTTGACGTCGATGCGGTCGGGGAAGCGCAGCCGGATCTGCAGCCACAGCTGACGCCGCACAGCTTCCCGCGCGGCGCGGCGCCCGGCACTTTCCTGCACGGCCTGTTTGAGGCGATCGACTTCACCGCTCCGCTGGATGACGTCTGGCTGCTGGAGCAGCTGCAGGGCCAGGGGCTGAGCGAGGAGTGGCTGCCGGTGATGCGCGACTGGCTGAGCCGCATTCTGCAGACCCCGTTAAATGAGAGTGGGGTCAGCCTGAACCAGCTGTCGCCGGAAGCCTGCCGCGTTGAACTGCAGTTCTACCTGCCGATCTCCGGGCTGCTTACCGCCGGCGCGCTTGATGCGCTGGTGCGTCAGGATCCTCTGTCGGCCGGGACGCCGCCGCTGGAGTTTCACCAGGTGCAGGGCATGCTGAAGGGCTTTATCGACCTGGTGTTCTGCTGGCAGGGCAAATACTACCTGCTGGACTACAAATCTAACTGGCTGGGTGAGGACCAGAGCGCCTACACCCAGCCGGCTATGGCCCAGGCGATGCAGTCGCACCGTTACGACCTGCAGTATCAGCTCTATACCCTGGCGCTGCACCGCTACCTGCGCCACCGCCTGCCGGACTATGACTACCGGCAGCACTTTGGCGGGGTGATTTATCTGTTCCTGCGTGGGCTGGACGGCGAAGAGGGCAGCCACGGCATCTTCACCGCCCGCCCTGAGCTGAGCTTTGTTGAGGCGCTGGACCAGCTGTTCCGTGGCGATGAGGAGACGGCACGATGAGCATGGCCGACCTGTTAGATCTGGCCTGCCGCCAGCGCCTGCTGCGCGCGCTGGACGTGCAGTTTGCCCGCATGCTGGCCGACGACAGCCGACCGGCGCTGATGCTGGCGGCGGCGCTGGTCAGTCGCGATGCCGGCGAAGGGCACGTCTGCCTGCCGCTGGCGCAGCTGCGGCCCGCCGCGCTGTTTGACGGGCGGCACCCGCAGCTGGCGCAGGAGTTATGCCTGGCGGCGGGGGAGCCTGCCGACTGGCAGGCGCTGCTGCTGGCCGAGACGGCGGTGGGTGACGGCGGCGATGCCACGCCGCTGGTGCTGCACGACGAACGCCTCTACCTGCACCGTATGTGGCAGAGCGAAGGTGACGTGGCGCGCTTTATCCAGCGCCAGCAGCACTGGGCCGTGGATGAAGCGGCGCTTGGCCGCACGCTGGACCGCTACTTTGGCCGCGAGCCGGGCGACTGGCAGAAAATCGCCGCCGCGGTGGCGCTGACCCGCCAGGTGTCGGTGATCTCCGGCGGGCCGGGCACCGGTAAAACCACCACCGTGGCGCGGGTGCTGGCCAGCCTGATCGAGCTGTCCCCCGCCGGCCTGCGTATTGAGCTGGCCGCGCCGACCGGCAAAGCGGCCGCGCGGCTGACCGAGTCGCTGGGCAAAACCCTGCAGGCGCTGGAACTGGAGCCAGCGGTGCGCCAGCGTTTTCCGGCCGAAGCCACCACCCTGCACCGGCTGCTCGGCGCGCTGCCGGGCAGCCAGCGCATGCGCTACCACGCCGGCAACCGGCTGCACCTTGACGTGCTGGTGGTGGATGAGGCCTCAATGGTCGACCTGCCGATGCTGGCGCACCTGATAGCCGCACTGCCGCCGCAGGCGCGGGTGATTTTCCTCGGCGACCGCGATCAGCTGGCCTCAGTGGAGGCCGGCGCGGTGCTCGGCGATATCTGCCGCTGCGCTGAACAGGGCTACAGCCCGCAGCGCGCCGCCGAACTGAGCCGCATCACCGGCTGTGAGGTACAGGGCGTGGAAGACCCTCTCGCCTCGCCGGTGCGCGATATGATCTGCCTGCTGCGCACCAGCTACCGCTTTACCGCCGGCTCGGGGATTGGCCAGCTGGCGCGGGCGGTGAACGCCGGGGATGCCGCCGGGGCGGGGCGGGTGTTCACCGCCGGGCTGAGCGATATCCGCCTGCAGCCTCTGAACGATGCGCAGCATTACCAGCAGCTGCTGGCCGACTGCGTGGCCGGCTATCGCGGCTATCTGCAGCTGCTGGCCGCCGGAGCCGCGCCGGGCGAGGTGCTGGCGGCCTTCTCGCGCTTTCAGCTGCTGTGTGCGCTGCGCGAGGGGCCGTTTGGCGTCTCCGGCCTGAACGAGCGCATTGAGGCGTCGCTGGCGCGCGCCGGGCTGATCCACCGCAACCTGGCGGCCAACGGCCGCTGGTACGTCGGGCGGCCGGTGATGATCGCCCGTAACGATCGCGCTCTGGGGCTGTTTAACGGCGATATCGGCATCGCGATGCGCAACGCGGAACAGGAGCTGAAGGTGTTCTTCCCGCTGCCGGACGGCAGCATCAAGCCGGTACAGCCCAGCCGCCTGCCGCCCAACGAGACGGCTTATGCCATGACCGTGCATAAATCGCAGGGCTCGGAGTTTGAACACACGCTGATGGTACTGCCGGGGCAGATGACGCCGGTGCTGACCCGCGAACTGGTCTATACCGCTATCACCCGTGCGAAGCAGCAGCTGACGCTGTACAGCGACGCTGCGGTATTTAACGCGGCGGTGAAGGTGCGCACGCAGCGGCGCAGCGGGCTGGTAGAGCGGCTGAATACGCTGGTGCCGGAAGCGATAGCGCTGGCAACTGACGGGCACGATGAATCGGCGTAATGGCTGATGGCTGATGGCTGATAGCTGATGGCGGAGCGTTGAGTGTGTTAGCCGATCAGAAGTCCGCGGCCCGGTATTTACCGGGCCGCGGGTTGCAGGCGTAGTGCTGCGGTGGCGTCAGCTCTGGCGGATATGCTCGCTGTTTTCGCGCAGGTCGACCATCAGCACCTTGGAGCGGCGCTGGTAGTTATACAGCTGCTTTTTGCTTTCCGGCAGCAGTTCGACGTCCACCGGCTTGAAGCCGCGCTCCTGGAACCAGTGGATGCTGCGGGTGGTCAGCACGAACAGCTTTTTCAGCCCCATCTGCCGCGCCTGCAGCGCCACGCGCTCCAGCAGCGCTTCACCGCGCGACGAACTGCGGTAATCCGGATGCACCGCCACGCAGGCCATCTCGCCGATCTTCTCTTCCGGGAAGGTATAGAGCGCGGCGCAGCCGATGGTCAGGTTATCGCGTTCGATAATGGTGAACTTGTCGATCTCCATCTCCAGCTGTTCCCGCGAGCGGCGCACCAGGATCCCCTGCTGCTCCAGCGGGCGGATCAGCTCCAGAATGCCGCCGATGTCGTTAATGGTGGCGCGGCGGATCTGTTCGGCGCTCTCCATCACGATCTGGGTACCGATACCGTCGCGTGAGAACAGCTCCTGCAGCAGCGAGCCGTCCTCCTGGTAGCTGATCAGATGGCTGCGGCGCACGCCGCTGCGGCAGGCCTTCACCGCGCCGCGCAGGAAGCGCACGGTGCCGGAGTGGTAGTCATCGTCGTTTTCCAGCTCGTCGATGCGCTGCTGCGCCTCGTTAGGGAACAGCTCGGAAACGATCCGCCCTTCGCGGTTGGTGACGCCCTGCTCGGAGCAGAAGCCGATCAGCTTCTCGGCCTTCAGCTTGATTGCCAGCTGGGTGGCCACCTCTTCGGAGGTCAGGTTAAAGCTTTCACCGGTCACCGATACCGCCACCGGCCCCAGCAGCACGATCGCGCCGCTGTCGAGCTGGCGGTGGATCGCCTCTTCATCGATGCGACGAATGCGGCCGCTGTGGCAGTAATCGACGCCGTCGTCGACGCCCAGCGGCTGGGCGATGATAAAGTTACCGCTGATCACATTAATATGCGCGCCCTGCAGCGGCGTATTGCTCAGGCTCATCGACAGACGGGCGGTAATATCCAGCTGCAGCCGGCCGGCGGCCTGTTTGACCAGCTCCAGCGACTGCGCGTCGGTGACGCGGGTATATTTGTGATAAACAGGCTCAAGATGGCGCTCGGAAAGGCTGGCATCGATCTGCGGGCGGGCACCGTAAACCACCACCAGACGGATGCCGAGACTGTGCAGCAGGCCGATATCGTTGACGATGCTGGAGAAGTTCTCATGCTCAATGGCTTCGCCACTCAGCATAATGACAAACGTCTTACCACGGTGGGCGTTAATGTAGGGAACGGTATGACGAAAACCCTGAACCAGCTCGGTACTGCGTTCCTTCACGGCAAACCCTCTTTGCATGATTATTCGGTAAATATGTATTTTTATTCTTTTATGGGGCCGGGTGCAAGCGACATTTTTCCTTAATTATCACCCGTTACCGTGAAACTGTAATGCTAATTTACTGCATTTATTCGCTTTTTCCGGGTGACACCCGGCGGCGCTTTCGCTAAAGTTTTTACAAATTTGTCTCAATTGGCTTTTTATTACGCGTTTTAGCGCATCTGGAGTGGCATGTCTGATTCAACTTTTCTCAGCCGACGACGGCTGTTACAGGGCGCAGGTGCCGGCCTGCTGCTCAGCGTGAGCGGGGTGGGGATGGCCGCAGGCAGCCACGTGGTGGCGATCCGCCTCTGGCCCTCCTCGACCTACTCACGCCTGACCATTGAGTCAGGCAGGCCGTTAAAATACAGGCAGTTTGCGCTCAGCCATCCCGATCGGGTGGTGGTGGATATAGAAGATATTCAGCTTAACCACACGCTAAAGGGCATTGGTAAGCTGGTACGTCAGGACGATCCCTATATTAAAAACGCCCGCGTCGGCCAGTTCGATGCCCGCACCGTGCGGCTGGTGCTGGAACTGAAGCAGAATGTTTCGCCGAAGGTGTTTACCCTTGCCCCGGTGGCCGGGATCAACAACCGCCTGGTGCTGGATCTCTATCCGGCGCAGAACAAACAGAGCGACGATCCGCTGCTGGCACTGCTGGAAAATTACAACAAGGGCGATCTGGAGCGTGACCAGCCGGCCGCCGCGCCGCTGCCGGGCAAAGCCGGGCGCGATCGGCCGATCGTGATCATGATCGACCCCGGGCACGGCGGGGAAGATTCCGGCGCGGTGGGCAAGCATAAAACGCGTGAGAAGGACGTGGTGCTGAAAATTGGCCGGCGGCTGAAGGCGCTGATCGATAAACAGCCCAACATGCGCGCCTATATGACCCGCAACGAAGACGTGTTTATTCCTCTGAAGGTCAGGGTGGCGAAGGCGCGTAAACAGCGCGCCGATCTGTTTATTTCGATCCACGCCGACGCCTTTACCAGCCGTGCCGCGCGCGGCTCTTCGGTGTTTGCGCTCTCGACCAAAGGGGCGACCAGCACCGCCGCCCGCTTCCTCGCGCAGACGCAGAACGAATCAGATCTGATCGGCGGCGTCAGCATGAGCGGCGACCGCTATCTCGACAGCACCATGTTTGATATGGTGCAGAGCCTGACCATCAACGACAGCCTGAAGTTTGGTAAAGAGGTGCTGTCACGGATGGGCCATATTAACCATCTGCACAAGCGCTCGGTGGATCAGGCCGGCTTTGCGGTGCTGAAGGCGCCGGATATTCCGTCAATTCTGGTGGAAACCGCGTTTATCAGTAACGTGGAAGAGGAGCGTAAGCTGCGCACCTCGCGCTTTCAGCAGCAGGTGGCGGAGTCAATTCTGGCCGGGATTAAGGCGTACTTTGCTAACGGCGCATCGCTCAGCCCGCACCGGTAACGGTTTCAGGAGTATTTGCAGAGGATTACAGGGGAGAAGCGGACGACGTTCCGCTTGTTCAACGGTTTTACAAACGCCAGAAACAAAAAAACACCCATCAGGGTGTTAAATTGGTTGCGGGAGCCGGATTCGAACCGACGACCTTCGGGTTATGAGCCCGACGAGCTACCAGGCTGCTCCATCCCGCGTCCGTAAACGCTTTTTACTACTGACCACTGCGGCAAATTGGTTGCGGGAGCCGGATTTGAACCGACGACCTTCGGGTTATGAGCCCGACGAGCTACCAGGCTGCTCCATCCCGCGTCCGCGTGGTTTGTCGCTTCCATCACGACACTATCTTTTACTGCTTCACCAGACTGCGGTGAATTGGTTGCGGGAGCCGGATTTGAACCGACGACCTTCGGGTTATGAGCCCGACGAGCTACCAGGCTGCTCCATCCCGCGTCCGTGGATGCGCACTATACGCCTGATGAGTTTTCTTGCAACCCCTTTCTGCAGATAAGTGGCTAAAATCATCCTGATGACGCATTTTTTAAGCGAGGCGCTGGATTGTTGCACAAATGCCGTCGCGCAGCGGTGGCGCACGTTTTATTCTCAGGGCGGCTTTGCTATCTTCGCAGCAGATTTCGCTTATTTCCGGTTAAGGGTAGATAAAGGTATGAAAGGACGTTGGGCTAAAGTTTTACTGACCGGTTCGCTGCTGGCGCTGCTGGCGGCATGTTCCTCTAAACCCACCGACCGTGGGCAGCAGTATAAGGATGGCAAGCTGGAGCAGCCGCTGGGCCTGGTCAATCAGCCTAACGCTAAAGGCCGCCCGGTGAACGGCAAAGACTATGCCGACCAGGTACAGCAGGTCCGCAGCAGCTCATCCGGTCTCTACTCTCGCCAGGTAAGCACCTTCAGCGCGGTGCAGAGCTGGCTGATGGCCGGCGGCGATACCCGCCAGCTGCGGGAGTTCGGTCTGAATGCCTACCAGATGGAAGGGGCCGACAACTACGGCAACGTGCAGTTTACCGGCTATTATACGCCGGTGCTGCAGGCGCGTTACACCCGCCAGGGTGAGTTCCAGTATCCGCTCTACCGCATGCCGCCGCGTCCGCGTGGCAAGCAGCTGCCGAGCCGCGCGCAGATTTACAGCGGTGCGCTGGGTGACCGCTATATTGCCGGCTACAGCAATTCGCTGATGGATAACTTTATTATGGACGTGCAGGGCAGCGGCTATGTGGACTTCGGCGACGGCCGGCCGCTGACCTTCTTCGGCTACGGCGGCAAGAACGGCCACGCCTACCGCAGCATCGGTAAGGTGCTGATCGACCGTGGCGAAGTGAAGCGGGAAGATATGTCGATGCAGGCGATCCGCGAGTGGGGCCTGAAGCACAGCGAAGCGGAGGTGCGCGAGCTGCTGGAGCAGAACCCGTCGTTCGTGTTCTTTAAGCCGGAGAACTTTGCGCCGGTGCGCGGGGCCAGCGCGGTGCCGCTGATTGCCAAAGCGTCGGTGGCCTCTGACCGGTCACTGATCCCGGCGGGGACAACGCTGCTGGCGGAGATCCCGCTGCTGGACAACAACGGTAAATTTACCGGAAAATATGAGATGCGCATGATGGTGGCGCTGGACGTCGGCGGGGCCATTAAAGGCCAGCACTTTGACATCTACCAGGGCATCGGCCCGGACGCCGGGCATATGGCGGGCTGGTTTAACCATTATGGCCGCGTGTGGGTGCTGAAAACCGCACCGGGAGCCGGTACGCCGCTGTTCTCTTCCGCCGCCGTGCCGCGTGACGCGCAGGGCGCGCTGCTCGCCAGCCAGTAATTTTTCTCCGGGCCACCCAGGTGGCCCTTCGTTTTCTTCGAGGAATAGTGCATGACGGTTCTTTCTGACGCCTGGCGGCAACGCTTTGGCGGCACCGGGCGTTTGTATGGTCAGGACGCGCTGCAGCTGTTTGCCGACGCGCACGTTTGCGTGGTCGGCATCGGCGGCGTCGGTTCCTGGGCCGCCGAAGCGCTGGCGCGTACCGGTATCGGTGCCATCACCCTGATTGATATGGATGACGTCTGCGTCACCAATACCAATCGCCAGATCCACGCGCTGAAGGATAACGTCGGCCAGGCGAAAACCGAGGTGATGGCCGCCCGTATCCGCGAGATCAACCCGGAGTGCCGGGTGACCTGCGTCGACGACTTTATCACCCCGGATAACACCGCTGAGCTGATGAACCAGGGGTTCAGCTACGTGATTGATGCCATCGACAGCGTGCGGCCAAAAGCGGCGCTGCTGGCCTGGTGCCGGCGTAATAAGGTGCCGCTGGTGACCACCGGCGGTGCGGGCGGGCAGATCGATCCGACGCAGATTCAGGTGGCCGATCTGGCGAAAACCATTCAGGATCCGCTGGCGGCTAAGCTGCGCGAACGGCTGAAAAACGATTTTAAGATCGTGAAAAACAGCAAGGGCAAGCTGGGTATCGACTGCGTGTTTTCCACCGAAGCGCTGATGTATCCCCAGCCGGACGGCACGGTGTGCGCCTCGCGCAGTACCGCTGAAGGCCCGAAACGGATGGACTGTGCCGCCGGGTTTGGCGCAGCCACCATGGTTACCGCGACCTTTGGTTTTGTCGCCGTGTCACACGTGCTGAAGAAGATGATGGCGAAGGCGAACGCAAACGCACAAAAGTCCGCGGTTGCACGCGTTGATTGATTTCAGATTGAGTATATCCGGCGCAGAGTGGTGGCTAAGTTTACCCTCCCCGCAGGTGATTTATGAAAACGCGACTCATCATTATCATCGGAATCATCATACCTGCTGTCGTTTCTGCGGCTGGTCCCACTTTCCACTGGCAGCCTGAAGATCCTGCCAGCTGGAGCGCGAAAAATCCAGCGGGTCATTCCGCACCTTGCCTCCTTCTGGCGCTGGCGGCAAGCCAGAAGGACGCTGGAACGCCCGGGAAATTGCCCGCTCCCTGGAACAGTATCAGCAGCGGGAAAAGGATAATCAGAACTGGAGCATCAAAGCTAACCGGGAACGTGCGTCGCGCAACCCTTTATGTACCGACAGTATCCGCGACAAAGTCGTAAACGACCGCAGCCGTTCAGATTATCATCGCCGGGAGGCTAACTATTCTCAGATTTGTCCCCCCGATAGTGCAACATTCACTTTTGGTGATTAGCCGTTTTTAATACCGCTTCAGCCAGCGCTTGTAATCCGGCGCTGCGCGAGGCGCTCAGCTGCGCTTTTAAACCCAGCTGGTCAAACAGCGCCAGCGGGTCCTCCGCCGCCAGCTGCTGCGGGGTTTGCCCCTCCACTGCCACCAGCAGCACCGCCAGCAGGCCGCGCACGATGCGGCCCTCGCTGTCGCCATAAAAATGCAGCCGACCGTCTGCCAGGCGTTGATGCCCCAGCCAGACGCGGTTTTCACAGCCGCTCAGCTCAATATCCCGCTCTTTAAGTTCCTCTGCCAGCGCGGGCAGCTTTTTACCCAGCAGGATCAGCTGGCGGTAGCGATCTTCCCACTGGTGAAAAGCGGAAAACTGTTGCAGCAGCGCGTCGCGGGTAATCTCGCTGCCAAACGGATGAGGGGCTATCAGGTTCATGATTCAGTCTGCCAACAGGTCAAGTGCGGTGGTCATGGCCGCGACCAGCGCGTCCACGTCTTCAAGGGAATTATAGGGGGCAAAAGAGGCGCGCAGCGTGCCGCTGACCCCCAGCGCCGCCAGCAGCGGCTGAGCACAGTGCTGGCCGGCGCGCAGCGACACGCCACTTTCCGCCAGCAGCGTGACCACATCGCTGTGGTGCACACCGGCAATATCAAACGCCAGCACGCTGGACTCGCCGACGCGGAAGCTGCGGTAGCCGGGCAGGGCGCTCAGCCGGGCGTCGGCCAGGCTGGCAAGATCGCAACTCCAGCGCTCGGCAGCCGCGATATCCACGTCTGCCAGCCACTCGAGTGCGGCGCTCAGGCCAATCACCCCCGCAACGTTGGGGGTTCCTGCTTCAAAGCACCAGGGCACAGCCTGCGGTGTAAAGCCTGTAAAGCTGACCTCAGTCAGCATCTTTCCGCCACCCTGCCACGGCACCATCTCATTCAGCCGTTCCGGTTTCGCCACCAGTGCACCGGTGCCCATCGGGCCGTACAGCTTGTGGGCGGAGAACGCATAGAAATCCACGTCCAGCGCCTGCAGGTCGGGCGGGCCGTGCACGACGCCCTGTGCGCCGTCCACCATTACGCTGGCACCTGCGGCGTGGGCAAGGGTGATGGCCTGCGGCAGATCCGGGCAGCCGCCGGTGACGTTAGACATCTGGCTCACCGCCAGCAGGCGGGTACGGTTGTTCAGCAGCGCGGGCAGCAGGCGGATATCCGGCAGGCGATCGTCGCCCAGCGGCCACTTCACCACCCGTGCGCCGCACTGTTCGGCGACCATCAGCCAGGGCACCAGGTTGGCATGGTGTTCCGCCTCGCTGACGACAATCTCATCGCCCGGCCGCAGGCGCGGACGCAGCCAGCTTTGTGCCACCAGGTTGATCGCTTCGGTGGTGCCTTTGGTCCAGACCACGGCGTGCGCATCGGCGGCGTTCAGCAGGTGGGCCACCTGGCCTCGGGCGTTCTCGTAGCGTTCGGTGAGACGGCGGGCGGCAGCAAACTGGCTGCGGTGAACGGTGCCGGCGCTCAGGCGATAAAACTGTTCGCTGGCGTCAATCACCGCCTGGGGTTTTAGCGCGGTGGCGGCGCTGTCGAGGTAGCTGCCGGCTTCAGCGAGCGCCGGAAACTGCTGGCGAAACAGCGCGGGATTAAAAGACGTCATACTCTCCTCATCAGGGCGGGCAGTGCCGGTTTTTTAGGACCAGGCTGAATTCAGTGTCGCTTTCTGGCAAAGCGAAAAAAGCGCGTTATGCTAAAAAAGGTCAGCGTTATGCCATTACCCGCAAAACAAAGCCGCCCGTTACAGGCATTTTTACTGCCCGGGGGCGCAGGGTCAACCGCCTGCGGGGGATTAACGCCCATTTATCTGCAAGGAGATTTAAGATGAAAAAGATCGCTGCCGTAATCGCCGCCTGTGCCATGACCTTTACTCTGGCCGCCTGCTCCAGCAACTACGTGATGCACACCAACGATGGCCGCACCATCGTCGCCAAAGGCAAGCCGTCGGTGGATAACGACACCGGAATGATCGGCTATAAAGATGCCAGTGGCAACATGCAGCAGATCAACCGTTCGGATGTGAAAGAGATGGCGGAGATGGATCAGTAAACGTCAGGCAAAAAAAAAGCACCGCAAAAAGCGGTGCTACTAAGAATTTACTATGGACAGACAGGGTAAATCTACAGGAATAAAAGGTCGCTTACGCCACCGGACCCGAAAATCGTCAGGTCAATTGCAAACACAACATCACGCCCACAAGCCAAAAGTGCCAAAGATTCAGTACGTTAATACCCAATCCTCAAAAACTTTTCGTTCCGGCTCAGGAAGTGCGGCAACTATAGGTATTTGCTGGCGGTTCCTCAACGGACAATTTATAATGTGTCGAATAAAAAAAACTAATACGTAACCAGGTGTTGTAAAGCAACGCTTATGCCGGGAAAGACCCCATCCATCATGTCGAAACGTTTGCCCCCTCTTAACGCCCTGCGGGTTTTTGATGCCGCGGCGCGTCATCTGAGCTTTACCAAAGCGGCAGAAGAGCTGTTTGTTACCCAGGCGGCGGTCAGCCACCAAATCAAGTCGCTGGAGGATTTCCTCGGGCTTAAGCTGTTTCGTCGCCGTAACCGCTCGCTGCTGCTGACCGAAGAGGGGCAGAGCTACTATCTCGATATCAAAGAGATTTTTACCGCGCTCAACGACGCCACCCGTAAGCTGCAGGCGCGCAGCGCCAAAGGAGCGCTGACGGTCAGCCTGCTGCCGAGTTTCGCCATCCAGTGGCTGGTGCCGCGCCTGACCAGTTTCAACGCGGATTATCCGGGCATTGACGTGCGTATTCAGGCGGTCGACCGCGATGAAGAGATGAAGCTGGCTGATGACGTTGACGTGGCAATTTTCTATGGCCGTGGTAACTGGCCGGGCCTGCGGGTTGAAAAACTCTACGCTGAGTATCTGCTGCCGGTGTGCTCGCCGATGCTGTTAACCGGCGACCGGCCGTTAACCTCGCCCGCGGCGCTGAGCCAGCATACGCTGCTGCATGACGCCTCGCGCCGTGACTGGCAGGCCTATACCCGTCAGCTGGGGCTGAACGCCATCAACGTGCAGCAGGGGCCAATCTTCAGCCACAGCGCGATGGTGCTGCAGGCGGCGATTCACGGCCAGGGGATCGCGCTGGCCAATAACGTGATGGCGCAGACGGAGATTGAAGCCGGCAGGCTGGTCTGCCCGTTTAACGACGTGCTGGTAAGTAAGAATGCTTTTTATCTGGTTTGTCATGACAGTCAGGCAGAACTCGGTAAAATAGCCGCCTTCCGGCAGTGGATCCTGGCCAAAGCCGCCAGTGAACAGGAAAAATTTCGCTTTCGCTACGAGCAGTAAGCTGCCCGTGGCGGACGCTTAAGTGATCGATGGACGCCAGCCCCGACCGCAGGGCTGCCCTGATTGAGGATATGGACCATGTCCAGTCGCGCAATGTTAATTTTTGCCGCAATTAGCGGCTTTTTCTACGTCATGCTGGGCGCGTTTGGTGCCCACGTGCTGGGTAAATCTCTCGGCCCCGCTGAAATGGCGTGGCTGAAAACCGGGCTGGATTACCAGGCGATCCACACCCTGGCGATCCTCGGTACCGCCGCGGTGATGCTGCGCCGGGCCAATATCTGGTTTTACTGGAGCAGCGCTTTTCTGGCGCTCGGCGTGGTGCTGTTTAGCGGCAGCCTCTACAGCCTGGCGCTGTCACACCTGAAATTGTGGGTTTATATCACTCCGATCGGCGGCACCTGCCTGCTGGTTGGCTGGATCTTGATGTTGGTTGGCGCTCTGCGTCTGAAAAAAAGGGCAGAACGTCATGAATAAAATTTTACTGTATTGCCGTCAGGGTTTTGAGAAAGAGTGCGCGGCGGAGATCACCGCTAAGGCCGCCGAACACCAGATTTTCGGCTTTGCCCGGGTGAAAGAAGATTCGGCCTACGTGCTGTTCGAATGCTATCAGCCCGGTGAGGCCGAGAAGCTGCTGAAGGATCTGCCGTACAGTCAGCTGATCTTCGCCCGCCAGATGATCGTGGTCGGTGAGCTGCTGCGCGACCTGCCGCCGGAGGACCGCATCACGCCGGTGGCCGGCATGCTGGTGGGCGCGGTGGAGAAGGGGGGTGAGCTGCGGGTGGAAGTGCCGGATACCAACGAGAGCAAAGAGCTGCTCAAGTTCTGCCGCAAGTTTACCGTGCCGCTGCGCGCCGCCCTGCGTAAAGAAAAAGTGCTGCTCAACTATGAGACCAACAAGCGTCCGGTGGTGCACGTGTTCTTTATCGCGCCTGGCCACTGCTACGTGGGTTACTCCCTGCCGCACAACAACTCGCCGTTCTTTATGGGCATCCCGCGGCTGAAGTTCCCGTCCGACGCGCCCAGCCGTTCGACCCTGAAGCTGGAAGAGGCGTTTCACGTGTTTATCCCGGCGGATGAGTGGGATGAACGTCTGGCCAGCGGCATGTGGGCGGTGGATCTCGGCGCCTGCCCCGGCGGCTGGACCTATCAGCTGGTGCAGCGCAGCATGATGGTTAATGCGGTGGATAACGGCCCGATGGCGCCGAGCCTGATGGACACCGGGCAGGTGTTCCACCAGCGTGAGGACGGCTTTAAGTATCGCCCGACGCGCAATAACAACTACTGGGTGGTCTGCGACATGGTGGAAAAACCGGTGCGCGTGGCTAACCTGATGGCCGACTGGCTGGTCAACGGCTGGTGCCGTGAGGCCATTTTTAACCTCAAGCTGCCGATGAAAAAGCGCTACGAAGAGGTGTCGCAGAACCTGGCGATGATCGACGAGAAGCTGAAGGCCAGCGGTATCAATGCGCAGATCCAGGCGCGTCAGCTGTATCACGATCGCGAAGAGGTGACGGTACATATTCGCCGCATCTGGAGTGCGGTCGGAGGACGGCGCGACGAGCGTTAATGCTTTAGCTTAACCCGGCAGGCGCAGATCCTTCAGATTCCCTTCCAGCACCAAATCTGTTTTCAGCGTCGCCACCTGCTTACAGATCTCTGCCTGCTGCTGCGCGCCGCTTAGCCGGTTGCGCCACTTGTCCGGCACCTGGTCCAGCTGTGCATAGATCGCGTCCAGGCTGCCAAACTGCTGTAACAGCTGCGCGGCGCTTTTGCCGCCAATGCCGGGGACGCCGGCGATTTTACTGCTGCTGATGCCGGCCAGCCCCCAGTAGTCGGTAAGCTGCTGCGGCGCGACGCCGAATTCATCGGCGATAAAGGGCACGTCCAGCCAGCGCTTTTGAAAGTAGTCGCGAATGCGAATGTTGGCCGCCAGCAGCTGGCAGTAGCCCTTATCGGTCGAGACGATGGTCGCCTGGTGCCCCGCTGCTGAAATTTTGCAGGCGAGGGTGGCGGCGAGGTCATCCGCCTCATCGCCGGGCGAGTGCCAGCTGGCCACGCCAAGGGTGGCGAAGGCCGCGCGCAGCAGCGGCATTTCGTCGTGCAGCGCGTCCGGCATCGGCGAACGCCCCGCTTTGTAGTCGGGCAGCAGCCTGTGCCGCCAGCTTTCGCGGCGGTCGTCATCGTCAAACACCGCCACCGCATGGCTGGCCCCGGTGTGCAGCAACAGCTGCTGCACGGCGTGAGTGCATGCCTGCTGGCAGGGCGAGCCCTGTACCGCGTGAATGCGCCGAATCAGGTTCAGCGCGTCAATAATTAACAGATGGATCATAGTGTTGGCCCTGAGCGGCCCTGCGGGCCGCTGGGTGAGGTTACTTGATGATTTCGTAGCAGGGGATGTAGGCGCTGCCGGGCAGTTTCATGCGGTGCTGGGCGACAAAGCCCTGCAGCAGCTCGTCCATGCGGCGCATCATTTGCGGATCGCCGTGCAGCTTGTACGGCCCCTGTTCTTTAATCGCGCGGATGCCGACGTCTTTCACGTTACCGGCCACGATGCCGGAGAAGGCGCGGCGCAGCGCGGCGGCCAGCTGCTCGGCGGGCTGATCCGGGTAAAGGTTGAGGTTTGCCATATTTTCATGGCTGGGCATAAAGGGCACCTGCAGGTCCGGCGCAATGCGCAGCGCCCAGTTGAAGCTGTAGGCGTCGCCGGTTTCACGGCGGTACTCTTTCACCTTCGGCATCGCTTTTTTCATCAGACGCGCCACTTCCGCCGCATCGTCAATAATGATGCGGTAGTGAACGCGGGCGGCTTCGCCCAGCGTGCTGACGATAAACTCATCCAGCCCGCGGAAGTAGTCGGCGCTCTCTTTTGGCCCGGTGAGGATCAGCGGCAGCACCTGGTCGTGGTTGTGCGGGTTCATCAGGATCCCCAGCAGGTAGAGCAGCTCTTCTGCCGTGCCCACCCCGCCCGGGAAGATAATGATGCCGTGGGCAATGCGCACGAAGGCTTCCAGCCGTTTCTCAATGTCCGGCATAATGATCAGCTCATTGACCAGCGGATTCGGCGGCTCGGCGGCAATAATTGACGGCTCGGTCAGGCCAATAAAGCGCCCCTCTTTGTAACGCTGCTGGGCGTGACCCACCGCGGCACCTTTCATCGGCGCTTCCATCACCCCCGGTCCGCAGCCGGTACAGATATTCAGCTCGCGCAGGCCGAGCTGGGCGCCGACGCTGCGGCAGTACTGGTACTCCACGGCGTTGATCGAGTGGCCGCCCCAGCACACTACGGTGTTGGGCTCTTCGCCGACGTGCAGCGCCCGTGCGTTGCGCAGAATAGAGAACACCAGGTTGGTGATATGCACCGAGTTTTCCACGTTGAGATGCTGGAAGCGCCCGGCGTGGTCGATCTGACCGTTCACAAACAGAATATCGCGCAGTACGGCAAACAGGTTGGCCTGCAGCGAGCGGATTAAGCGGCCGTCAACGAACGCCTCTTCCGGCGGGTTGATCAGCTCTAATTTGACGCCGCGTTCGCGGCGCAGCACGTTGATATCAAAACTTTCGAAGCGGGAGAGCAGCTCATGGCTGCTGTCGGTCAGACTTCCGGAGTTAAGCACGGCCAGGGAACAGTTACGAAACAGCTGGTAGAGGTCGCTGCTGGCCGTGCGCTTCAGCATGTCGACTTCCAGTTGAGAAAGCAGATCCATCGAGCCGAGTGGGCTGATTTGAGTAATCAAGTGAACTCCTTTACACCCGCCTGGGTGATCGGTAACTCCGCGATTGCTGCCGCAGCCGCGGGGTAAAATATCCCTGGGCACCCTTTTCTGGTTGCCCGTCATCAGCTTAGCGCTCCGGGCGCTAAAAAAACACTCCCGCGCGCGGGCAATCGCTGACGATGTGAACCATGAGGCTTACTGACGTACCAGCCGTGAACGTGACGGACGGAAGCTGCCGTTGGTGCGCCACGGATTGATATCCAGCCCGCCGCGCCGGGTATAACGGGCGTAGACGCTGAGCGTTTCTGGCCGGCAGAAACGCAGAATATCGTTGAAGATGCGCTCCACGCACTGTTCGTGAAACTCATTGTGGTGGCGGAATGAGACCAGATAACGCAGCAGCGCTTCACGCTGAATACGCGGGCCACGATAGCTGATCTGTACCGAGCCCCAGTCGGGCTGGTTGGTAATCAGGCAGTTGGACTTCAGCAGATGGCTGACCAGCTGCTCTTCGACCACTTCCTGGCCGATGGCATCCTGCAGATAGTCGGTACTGAACTGATAGTTGTCGATGGTGATATCCTGCTCGTCGATGCAGTGGCCGCTGAAGTGGCCGATCGGCTGCCCTTCGATCTCCTGCAGGCGGAACAGCGCGACGGCGACGTCGCCCTCGGCGCAGGCGCTCAGATCGCGCTCCAGCGTGCTGCGCACCTCGCCCCAGTCGGCAAACGGGGTCTGGTTGAAGCTGTTCAGGTAGAGCTTAAAGCTTTTCGATTCGATCAGGTTGCGGCTGGCGGCGTCGAGGCTCACCTCCGCCACCGCCACCTGCGGCAGACCCTTCGCATTCAGCCATGACAGTTCGTACAGCGTCCAGATATCGGCGCCGCTGAAGGGCAGGTTATCCGGGAACAGACCCAGCGGTTCGCGGTTCAGGCTGCGCGGCACCGCCTGCAGCAGCGTCGGCTGGTAGCGGTCGTGGTACTCTGTGGGCTTACCCAGCGTCAGGCCGTCAAGGGCCTGATGGTTGTCGTAGGAAGACATCGTATTACCTTACTGCCTGAGCTGGCAGGCGCAGTTGCAAATTGGTCAGTCAGCCCGACGCGGGTTCGGGCTACAATAGGCGGTCAGTGTAACTCAGCATACAAAGAGTGAAAAAAGAATGATTGATGAAACCGGCCAGGCATTAAGCGATTTTACCGAACGTTACTGCAGTCTCTGGCAGCAGCAGCGCGGGCACGCCCCTGCCAGCGCGGAGTTGACCGGGGTTCCCTCACCCTGTGTGCTGCAGACGCAGCAGGAGAGCGTCTGGTGGCAGCCGCAGCCTTTTACCCTGGCACAGAATCTGCTGGCGGTAGAACGGGCGCTGGATCTGCAATTGCAGCCGGCGCTTACGGCGTTCTGGACCACCCAGTTTGCCGGCGACATGGCGGCCAGCTGCGACGGCCTGGCGCTCTCGCTGCTGCAGGCGTGGAGCGAAGAGGACTTTATTCGGGTGCAGGAGAATCTAATCGGTCATCTGCTGATGAAACGGCGTTTAAAGCAGTCGCCCACGCTGTTTATTGCCACCACCGAGTCGGAGCTGGAGGTGATCTCGGTGTGTAATCTCAGCGGTGAAGTGATTCTCGAACAGCTGGGGAAGAAAAACCGCGAAGTGATTGCGCCTTCTCTTAAGAATTTTCTTATTTCGTTACAGCCACTTATCGTTAGCTGATTCGTTAATAGCTGCATGATGCGTGCGAGATCTCTTACAAAAGCTGTGCGAGATCGCCAAAGATTTTGACATTCTGTTAACGCCTAAGAATGTAAAATTATGTCAGATCATGATCTTAGCACCTTTTGCACTAAATTAACGCCCGTAGCAGGGACATATAATCTGCGCAGGTACCTTGTTTAGCTGTGATAATTGGGCAAAATTGTCCTTATTGAAGGGACGCTCAGGATTCAGAATGACATCAGGATGATGTCCTCAATGGATTGAGCAGGACCCGTCAGGATGATAGCGACAGGGATAGGCTTCAATGATGAAGCAACAGGGAACACCTCAGGATGAGGTAAGGGACACCTCCAGGATGAAGAATGTGAACCGCTAAGGAGAGTGGTGCTCAGGGATGTACAGGGATATTCACCGGGAAGGTGTCAGCAACGGATGGCGGAAGGACGAGTTTTCACGGAAGAGCAGGGAGCATCAAGGTAGCGGGATTGCTGCAAACGAACCGGGAGCACTGTTAACACAGTGCTCCCTTTTTTTATGCCTCGATCCTGGCCCGCCGGCCCACGTCGCGCGCTTTCCATCGCCGCAGTTGCGGCCGCCCGCGTGAAAACGGTATGCTTGCCCCCCTTTTTTATCACGCATCAGCTAAGAGGTTGACCATGAACCGTCATCAGCAGGTTCAGGCACGGTTACAGGCGACAGAACAGTGCCTGAAAGAGAGTGGCCTGTGGCAGAACCAGCCCCCGGACAGTGAGGCCTTTGCCTGCACCGAACCCTTCTGTGTGAGCACGATGCTGCCGCTGGAGTGGCTACAGTGGGTATTTTTACCGCGCATGCAGGCGTTGCTGGATGCCGGCGCGCCGTTGCCGGCCACGCTGGCCATTGCCCCTTACTATGAGGTGGCGCTCGACGCCGCGATGCCGCACCGCACGCGCCTGTTGCATTGCCTGACCGCCTTTGACAACCTGTTTGAGTCAGGCAACTGATGCTGGAAATACTGTACCAGGATGAGTGGCTGGTGGCGGTCAACAAACCTTCCGGCTGGCTGGTCCACCGCAGCTGGCTCGATCGCCATGAAACGCAGTTTGTGATGCAGACGGTGCGTGACCAGATTGGCCAGCACGTGTTTACCGTGCATCGTCTCGATCGCCCGACCTCCGGCGTGCTGCTGATGGCGCTGTCGTCGGAGGTGGCGCGCCTGCTGTCACAGCAGTTTGAACAGCATCAGCTGCAGAAAACCTACCATGCGGTCGTGCGCGGCTGGCTGGAGGGCGATGAGACGCTGGACTATCCGCTTACCGAAGAGCTGGATAAAATCGCCGATAAGTTCAGCCAGGAAAAATCGCCGCAGTCGGCGGTGACCCACTGGCGCGGGCTGGCCACGGCCGAGCTGCCGGTGGCCGTCGGCCGGTTCGCCAGCTCGCGCTATTCGCTGGTGGAGATGCTGCCGCAGACCGGGCGTAAACATCAGCTGCGCCGGCATATGAGCCATCTGCGCCATCCGATCATCGGCGACAGCAAGCACGGCGACCTGAAGCAGAACCGCAGCGCTGCCACGCACTTTGGCCTTAATCGCCTGATGCTGCACGCCAGCGAACTGCGCCTTCACCATCCGGTCACCGGCGAGCCGCTGGTGCTGCGTGCCGGGCTGGACGCGGTGTGGCAGGTGATGATGGAACAGTTTGGCTGGCAGGCCACGCTACCTGACGTGCCGAGGGTTGAGTTGCCGCCGCAAAGTCTGCAGGATAGTGAACAACTCTGAGCCGGCGGGCGCCGCTGGCCGGTAATAACCGCGACCTGAGTAAGGAAGAACAAGATGGCTGAAGTCGGTATTTTTGTAGGCACCGTATACGGTAACGCGCTGCTGGTGGCGGAAGAGGCCGAGCCGTTGCTGGTGGCGGCCGGCCACCAGGTGAAAATTTACGATGATGCTTCGCTGGCGGACTGGCAGCGTTATGCCGATAAGGTGGCGCTGGTGATTACCTCCACCACCGGGCAGGGCGACCTGCCGGACAGCATTGCGCCGCTGTTCCACGCGATGAAAGACCAGCTGGGCTACCAGCCGACGCTGCGTTACGGCGTAATTGCGCTGGGCGACAGCAGCTACAGCAACTTCTGCGGCGCTGGCAAACAGTTTGACGCGCTGCTGCAGGAGCACAGCGCGGTGCGCGTGGGCGAGGTGCTGCTGGTGGACGCGGGTGAGAACCCGGAGCCGGAAGAGGTCACCTCGCCGTGGGTGGAACAGTGGGCGCAGCTGCTGAAATAAAACTGCTGCCGGGCGATGCCCGGCAAAAGTTGGGCTGACCTGCCCGCTGCCGACAGAGAGACCGGTGTTCCCGGTGCTGCACGCCAGCCGGCGATCGCCGGCAGCTCTGTCGGGAGGTGGCACTGTTACCGTTCCTGCCATGCCTTACAGCTTCAGACGTTTCTTCGCCAGCCCCGCCACGTTTTCTATCTCGTCCAGCAGTTCAAACAGCTCCGGCTCCACCGCCGCAATATCCTGCTGCTGGCGCAGGCCCTGCTCCAGCTGCTGGCAAAGCTGCTTCATACGCGGCACGCCGCTGTAGCTGGCGCTGCCGTGCAGCTTGTGAATGATATCGCGCAGGCTGGCGGCGTTGTTCTCCGCCATCGACTCCTCCACCAGTCTCTGCACCTCGGGCAGGAAATCCACCAGCATCCGCAGCAGATCTTCCGCCAGGTCGGGCTTATTGGCGGCCTGGCGCAGCGCCAGCGACCAGTCCAGCGAGGCCGGCACGTCGATTACCGGTAGCCGTTCGCCACCCTGCGGCAGGGCATAGCGTGCCAGCAGCACGCTCAGCTTCTGCTCGTCGATCGGTTTTGCCAGATAGTCATTCATCCCCGCGTGGATCAGCTGTTCGCGTTCCCCCTCCAGCGCGTGGGCGGTGACGGCGACGATCGGCGTGGTTGCATGCTGTGGCAGGGCGCGGATCGCCTCGCTGGCGCGCAGGCCGTCGATGTCCGGCATCTGGATATCCATCAGAATAATGTCCAGCTTCTGCAGCCGCGCCTGCTGGATCGCCGCTTCACCGCTGTCGCACAGCACGATCTCCTCGGCCTGCTCCTCCAGCAGGGCACCAATCAGCTTAAGGTTGGCCGGATTATCATCCACCGCCATCACCCGCAGCGGCAGACGCGTATGCAGCGGCTGCGGTCGGCTCTCCCGCGAATGGTAGTCGACCAGCGCGGGCAGCAGCCGGGTCATCGACAGCGGCTTAACCAGGCAGGCGGTCACCCCGCGCGCTTTCAGTTCTTCAGACCACATCTGCATCTGGAAAGGCAGCGCCAGAATCAGGTTGTCGGCGCGCTGCAGCAGCGGTTTCAGCTGCTCGCCGCCGAGCCCGGCCTCCGGCACCGCGCTGACCGGCATCCCCAGCAGCAGCACGTCAAAGTGGGCGTCCGGCAGCTCCTCCAGCGTCGGGCTGTAGCTGACGTGCATCGGCGTGGCGTTGAGCATCTCCAGCGTGGCGCGCGCCGCCGCCACGTTGGCCTCAACGTAGGCCAGCCGGTGCCCGGCAATGCAGTCCATCACCCGCGGGTCGCTGGCGGCATTAGGGTTCAGCGCCAGGTTGATATGGAACCAGAAGGTCGAACCGTGGTTCAGCCGGCTGTGGAAGGAGATCTCACCGCCCATCTCGCCCACCAGCCTCTGCGTGATCACCAGCCCCAGCCCGGTGCCGCCGTGGCGGCGTGAGATGCTGGCGTCCGCCTGGCGAAAGGCCTGGAACAGCTGGGACTGCTGTTTCTCGGAAATTCCGATGCCGCTGTCGTGGATCTGCACCTCCAGCTCCATGCGATTATTGCTCAGCGCGCGTTTCTCCACCCGGATATCGACGTTGCCGCGCTCGGTGAATTTAATCGCGTTACCCAGCAGGTTGACCACGATCTGCTGCAGGCGCAGCGGATCGCCGATGGCGTTATCCGGCACGTCACTCTGAATATTCAGCGTCAGCTCCAGCCCTTTCTCATGCGCCGACTGTGCCAGCAGCACCACCACTTCATCCAGCGTGGCGCGCAGCGGGAACGGAATGGTCTCCAGCACCAGCTTGCCGGCCTCAAGCTTGGAGAAGTCCAGCACGTCGTTAATGATGCTCAGCAGGTTGTTGGCCGAGCGTTCGATGGTGTTGAGATAGTCACGCTGGGTGGTGTTCAGCGCGGTTTTCAGCGTCTGGCGGGTAAAGCCGATCACGCCGTTGAGCGGGGTGCGCAGCTCGTGGGACATATTGGCGAGGAACTCGGACTTGATGCGCGCCGCTTCCTGGGCGCGTTTTTTCGCCAGGTCCAGCTCAACGTTCTGGATCTCCATCTGCTCCAGCGTTTCCCGCAGGTCGGAGGTTGCCTGGTCGATGTTCTGCTGCATCTCTTCGTGGTAAGCGGTCAGCGACATTGCCATCGAGTTAATGCCGTTTTTCAGTACGTCGAGTTCGCCGAGCATATAGCCTTCGACCCGGCTGTCGAGCTGGCCGCGACGGATGCGGTCGACGGTGCTGACCATGTTGCGGATCGGCCCGGTGACGTCACGCATCAGCCGGTAGGCGAACAGCATGGCGATGCACAGGCACAGCAGCAGCAGCAGGGTGGAGATGAATACCTCTTTGTACTGCTGCAGCCGCACCGACTGCAGGTCGAGTTCAATCACCACGTAGCCCAGCGGATTGCCGGTTGGCTTCGCCTCCTGCCCCGGGGACTCATCGGGGAAGTAGCTTTCCGAAAGGATCGGCGTGCGCAGGATCACCGAATTGCCGTGCCGCTCTTTTAAGTATTTTCCACTGAGCGGCGCATGGTCCGGCAGGCGCAGCAGATCGGGCGACTGATGGTAGTTCGAGGTGACGAACAGCTGATTTTTATCGTCGAATACCGAGATTGCCCGCACAATTTCTGAATGACGACGGTGCAGCAGGCTGACCAGCTGACGCACGGACTCGCGGCTGTGAAAGGTCATGCCATACTCGCTGGAGACCGCCAGCGGTTCAATGATGTTGGTACCGGCATCGGTAAGCTGACGCTGCAGTTCGTTATAACGGTTGACCACGAAAAAGGTCGACAGCAGCAGCCCGATCATCAACGTGGGGGCGAGTATCAGAATCATCATGCGCGCCCGCAGGCTGTATTTGGTCATGCTGTATTCCCTGTGCGAGGCCTGGGCGATCCTTCGCCGAGCGGGTGCGTCCTGGCCGAATCCCGGGTCGCCGGGGGGCGACGGTGGATGATTGCCACCGCCGTGAGCCAGCGGTGAAACGAATGACGCAATTCTACTCTCTCTGCGCCGGAACTGGCAGCCCAAAAGCCGCGCATCATAAAGAGGTTTTGCTCCGCTGAGCGGGACTGAGCTGGGCGATATCTGCGAATGCCCTGTTCTGGTGCCTCGTTATGGGGCAAGCCCTGCGCCTTGCACCGTTTTAGCGTGCAGCGTGCGTGCGCACTGACGGCGTTAATATGTTCAGCGGCGAAGGCGGCGTCAGGCGCAGGCATTCAGCGAAGTTTAGCGTAAAACTGGAACGGTTTTCGCATAAGCATCAGCTGCCACGAACCTGGCGATGGCTGACGCAATGCGAAACGCGCTGCTGGCAGGGGGGCGTTGCTGCGTTATCATCCCTGATGCGAGTCGCCTGACGAGTCGGCAGAAATGGCCTACACTGCCCTGGATAAGGCCGACAGTGACAGAATTGCGTGCTGTTTTACCGCTTCACAATGGGAAGTTTTACTCTCACAACCGGAAAAGTGGCTTAAAATGTCGCAGGTGTGGAGGGCGTTGCAGCATTCGGGGGGAAGGCTGCGTATAATGTTTCGCTGAACAGAATGAAGACGGGCATGGGACGGTCAGAGAGTACTGACGTCCGGCTACCAAATGGGAACGGGTCAGGGTGCGCGGCGGGGTGTGATATCGCGCGTGCCGGGGCTCATGGTGCTGTTTAGCCGAAAAGGGTCCCCCGAACCGGGGGGCGTGCAGGAGAGGATATGGTTGCGGTAAGAAGTGCACATCTGAATACGGCCGGTGAGTTTGCGCCCGACCAGTGGATCACCAGTCTGGGGATCGCTAACCAACAGTCATGTGAACGTCTGGCCGAAACCTGGCGCTATTGTGAAACGGCGACCCAGGACCATCCGGACGCCACGCTGCTGCTGTGGCGCGGCGTGGAGATGGTGGAGATCCTCTCCATGCTCAGCATGGATCTTGAAACCCTGCAGGCCTCGCTGCTGTTCCCGCTGGCCGACGCCGGGGTAGTCAGCGAAGCGGTGCTGGAAGAGCATTTCGGCAAGGCTATCGTGCTGCTGGTGCACGGCGTGCGCGATATGGACGCCATCCGCCAGCTGAAAGCCACCCATAACGACTCGATGGCCTCCGAGCAGGTGGATAACGTGCGCCGCATGCTGCTGGCGATGGTGGAAGATTTCCGCTGCGTGGTGATCAAGCTGGCGGAGCGTATCGCCCACCTGCGTGAGGTGAAGGACGCGCCGGAAGACGAGCGCGTGCTGGCGGCGAAAGAGTGCACCAATATCTACGCCCCGCTGGCCAACCGCCTCGGTATCGGCCAGCTGAAGTGGGAGCTGGAAGACTTCTGCTTCCGCTACCTGCACCCCGACGAATACAAACGCATTGCCAAACTGCTGCACGAGCGGCGCATCGATCGCGAAGGCTATATTGATACCTTCGTGGAGTCGCTGCGCGCTGAGATCAAGAAAGAGGGTGTCAAGGCCGAGGTGTATGGCCGACCGAAACATATTTACAGCATCTGGCGCAAGATGCAGAAAAAGGCGCTCGCCTTTGATGAGCTGTTCGACGTGCGCGCGGTGCGTATCGTCGCTGAACGCCTGCAGGACTGCTATGGCGCGCTGGGTATCGTGCATACGCTGTATCGCCACCTGCCGAACGAGTTTGATGACTATGTCGCTAACCCAAAGCCCAATGGCTATCAGTCGATCCACACCGTGGTGCTCGGGCCGAAGGGCAAAACCGTTGAAATTCAGATCCGCACCCGGCAGATGCATGAAGATGCCGAGCTGGGGGTGGCCGCCCACTGGAAGTATAAAGAGGGCTCAACCTCCGGCAGCGCCCGTGGGGCGTCCGGCCATGAAGGGCGCATTGCCTGGCTGCGTAAGCTGATTACCTGGCAGGAAGAGATGGCGGATTCGGGCGAAATGCTCGATGAAGTTCGCAGCCAGGTGTTTGATGACCGGGTCTACGTGTTTACCCCGAAAGGCGACGTTGTCGACCTGCCGGCCGGCTCGACGCCGCTCGACTTCGCCTACCATATCCACAGTGATATCGGCCACCGCTGCATCGGCGCCAAGATCGGTGGACGCATCGTGCCGTTCACCTATCAGCTGCAGATGGGCGATCAGATCGACATTATCACCCAGAAACAGCCGAATCCGAGCCGCGACTGGCTGAACCCGAACCTTGGTTACATTACCACCAGCCGCGGACGCTCGAAGATCCACGCCTGGTTCCGCAAGCAGGATCGCGATAAGAACATCATCGCCGGGCGGCAGATCCTTGACAGCGAGCTGGATCATCTCGATATCAGCCTGAAGGACGCCGAGCGGCTGCTGCTGCCGCGCTATAACTTCCATACCCTCGATGAACTGCTGGCGGCGATCGGTGGCGGCGATATTCGCCTCAACCAGATGAGCAACTACCTGCAGTCGAAGCTCAACAAGCCGAGCGCCGAAGAGGAAGATCGCGAAGCGCTGCGCCAGCTGACGCAGAAAACCGCCAGCAGCGTGCCGCGCAGCAAAGAGAGCGGCAGGGTGGTGGTGGAAGGGGTCGGCAACCTGATGCACCACATCGCCCGCTGCTGCCAGCCGATCCCCGGCGACGATATCACCGGTTTTATTACCCAGGGGCGCGGCATTTCGATCCACCGTGCCGACTGTGACCAGCTGGCCGATCTGATGTCGCACGCGCCGGAGCGCATTGTTGACGCGGTGTGGGGGGAAACCTATTCCAGCGGTTATTCGCTGGTGGTGCGTGTTACGGCCAACGATCGCAGCGGCCTGTTACGCGATATCACCACCATCCTTGCCAATGAGAAGGTCAACGTGCTGGGCGTCTCCAGCCACAGCGACACCAAAAAGCAGCTGGCGACCATCGATATGGATATCGAGATCTATAACCAGCAGGTGCTGAGCCGGGTGCTGGCAAGACTCAACCAGGTGCCAGACATAATAGATGCCAAACGTCTGCATTAACGGCGGCAGACGTAAAGTCGCTACAGGCTCTGATGCCCGGTTAACCTGCTCGCCAGCGGCCTCCCTTTCTGACGTTTGTGTCGCTGTTTTAAGGGCGTAGCTTCTCGTTCCTGTGCTGGGTTCGGCCGCAGGCGGCAGAACGCCGGGACGCCGTAAACACCTCCCTGTGGGCTCGGACGGCGCATCCTTGCGCCGTACGCCCGGCTAACCTGTCCGCCAGCGCCCTCCCTTTCTGCCTGTTGTATCGCTGTTTTTAACGTTTAAACTACCTGCTGCATAGCAAAAGCCGGATGTGCTGTCAGGCAGCGACTTCCGTCGTTACGGGCAATCGGGTATATCCGGGTTAGCGGACCGTCGGCGGCCAGGGATGGCCGCCGCCGAGCGCACATGGATGTGTTTATAGCGTGTCCGCGTTCCGGATATACCCGATACGCCGGGCACCGGAACCGGCAGCGATGGGTTCGTATAGCGGGCTCATTGGTTCAGACGGGTACTGAAACCGGCAGCGAATTACTCTTTCTCACACTTAAATGGATGAAACTATGACTTCTCTCGATCGCCTGCTGGGCATCATGAAAACCCTGCGCGACCCTGAGCACGGCTGCCCGTGGGATCGCGAGCAGACCTTTGCCACCATCGCACCCTATACGCTGGAAGAGACCTATGAGGTGATCGACGCGATCAACCGCGCCGACTTCGACGACCTGCGCGGCGAGCTGGGCGATCTGCTGTTCCAGGTGGTGTTCTATGCGCAGATGGCGCAGGAGCAGGGGCGTTTCGACTTCAACGACATCTGCACCGCCATCAGCGACAAGCTGGAGCGCCGCCACCCGCATATCTTTGCCGATGCCACCGCCGCCAGCAGCGCCGAGGTGCTGGTTAACTGGGAGCAGATTAAAAGCGAGGAGCGGGCGGATAAGGCGCAGCACTCGGCGCTGGACGATATTCCCGCCGCGCTGCCGGCGCTGATGCGCGCGCACAAAATCCAGAAGCGCTGCAGCAACGTCGGCTTCGACTGGACCACCCTCGGGCCGGTGCTGGACAAAGTGTATGAAGAGATCGACGAGGTGATGCACGAAGCGAAGCAGGCGGTGATCGATGAGCAGAAGCTGGAAGAGGAGATTGGCGATCTGCTGTTTGCCACGGTCAATCTGTCGCGCCATCTGGGCAAAAAAGCCGAAACCGCGCTGCAAAAGGCCAACACCAAATTTGAACGCCGCTTCCGCCAGGTTGAGCAGATTATCACCGCTCAGGGGATGAGTATGCCGCAGGCGACGCTGGAGCAGATGGAGGCCGCGTGGCAGCAGCTAAAGTCAGAGGAATAATTGGCTGACACGATTCAACAAAAATGTGACGCGCGTCAACCTTCTGCGTGGCGAAATCAGGTAATGTCAGGGCGGTAAATGCGGTGGCGGTAACACAACCGGAAACGATCAATTGTCGTTCCGGGGTGTTTCGGGTATACTATTTTCCCGTCCTGGTATTTCATTCCATCGTCTTTAAACCTACATTCTCAGGTTCAGCATGACAACGAACTATATTTTTGTGACCGGCGGGGTCGTTTCCTCTCTGGGTAAAGGCATTGCTGCCGCTTCCCTGGCTGCAATCCTTGAAGCGCGCGGTCTTAACGTGACCATCATGAAGCTGGATCCGTATATCAACGTCGATCCGGGCACCATGAGCCCGACTCAGCACGGTGAAGTGTACGTCACCGACGACGGCGCAGAAACCGATCTGGATCTCGGTCACTACGAGCGTTTCATTCGCACCAAGATGAGCCGCCGCAACAACTTCACCACCGGCCGTATCTACTCAGAAGTGCTGCGCAAAGAGCGTCGCGGTGACTATCTGGGCGCGACCATTCAGGTGATCCCACACATTACCAATGCCATCAAAGAGCGCATCATCGAAGGCGGCGAAGGCCACGATGTGGTGCTGGTTGAAATTGGTGGAACCGTCGGTGATATCGAGTCTCTGCCGTTCCTTGAAGCCATCCGTCAGATGGCGGTGGATGTGGGCCGCGAGCACACCATGTATATGCACCTGACCCTGGTGCCCTATATGGCCGCCGCCGGTGAAGTGAAAACCAAACCTACCCAGCACTCGGTGAAAGAGCTGCTGTCGATCGGCATTCAGCCAGACGTGCTGATCTGCCGCTCTGACCGCGCCGTACCGGCCAACGAACGCGCCAAGATTGCGCTGTTCTGTAACGTGCCGGAAAAAGCGGTGATCTCGCTGAAAGACGTCGACTCGATCTACAAGATCCCGGGCATGCTGAAATCGCAGGGCCTCGACGACTTTATCTGCAAACGTTTCAACCTGAACGCACCGGAAGCCAACCTGGCCGAGTGGGAGCAGGTGATTTACGAAGAAGCTAATCCGGGCGCGGAAGTGACCATCGGTATGGTCGGCAAGTACGTTGAGCTGCCGGATGCCTATAAGTCGGTGATTGAAGCCCTTAAGCACGGCGGCCTGAAAAACCGCGTCACGGTCAACATTAAGCTGATCGACTCGCAGGATGTGGAAACCCGCGGTGTGGAAGTGCTGAAGGGTCTGGATGCTATCCTGATCCCGGGCGGCTTCGGCTACCGTGGCGTGGAAGGCAAGATCATGACCGCGCAGTATGCGCGCGAGAATAATATCCCGTACCTCGGCATCTGCCTGGGTATGCAGGTGGCGCTGATGGAGTTCGCCCGCAACGTGGCGAACATGCCTGGTGCCAACTCCACCGAATTCCAGCCGGACTGTAAGTACCCGGTGGTGGCGCTGATCACCGAATGGCGTGATGAAGAAGGCAACGTTGAGCAGCGCACCGAGCAGAGCGACCTGGGCGGCACCATGCGTCTGGGCAGCCAGCAGTGCCAGCTGACCGATGACAGCCTGGTGCGCAAGCTGTACGGCAGCGACACCATCGTTGAGCGTCACCGTCACCGCTATGAAGTGAACAATATGCTGTTGCAGCAGATTGAAGCGGCCGGCCTGCGCGTCGCGGGTCGTTCCGGCGACGACCAACTGGTGGAGATCATCGAGATCCCTGACCACCCGTGGTATGTTGCGTGTCAGTTCCACCCGGAGTTCACCTCCACGCCGCGTGACGGACATCCGCTGTTCAGCGGCTTCGTGAAGGCAGCAAACGAGTTCCAGAAGCGTTTGGCAAAATAAGTGTTTTCATAACGCCCTGAACTTCGGTCTCAGGGCGTTGTTGTCTAAGTTTAAGTTAACTTGTACTGAGGAAAAACTAATGTCCAAAATCGTAAAAGTCATCGGCCGCGAAATCATCGACTCCCGTGGTAACCCGACTGTAGAAGCAGAAGTTCACCTGGAAGGCGGCTTTGTTGGTCTGGCTGCGGCACCATCAGGTGCTTCTACCGGTTCCCGCGAAGCGCTGGAACTGCGTGACGGTGACAAATCTCGTTTCCTGGGCAAAGGCGTAACCAAAGCCGTTGCCGCTGTTAACGGTCCTATCGCTGACGCCGTAACCGGTAAAGACGCGAAAGACCAGGCTAACATCGACAAGATCATGATCGAGCTGGACGGCACCGAGAACAAATCCAAGTTTGGCGCTAACGCCATCCTGGCCGTTTCTCTGGCTGCTGCGAAAGCGGCCGCTGCCTCTAAAGGTCAGCCGCTGTACGAGCACATCGCTGAACTGAACGGCACCGCAGGCAAGTTCTCTATGCCACTGCCAATGATGAACATCATCAACGGCGGCGAGCACGCGGACAACAACGTCGACATTCAGGAGTTCATGATCCAGCCTGTTGGCGCGAAAACGCTGAAAGAAGCGCTGCGTATCGGTTCTGAAGTGTTCCACACCCTGGCAAAAGTGCTGAAGTCTAAAGGCCTGAGCACCGCGGTCGGCGACGAAGGCGGCTACGCGCCAAACCTGGGTTCTAACGCCGAAGCACTGGCCGTTATCGCAGAAGCGGTAAAAGCAGCAGGCTACGAGCTGGGCAAAGACGTTACCCTGGCGATGGACTGTGCGGCATCTGAATTCTACAAAGACGGCAAGTACGTGCTGGCTGGCGAAGGCAACAAAGCCTTCACCTCTGAAGAGTTCACCCACTTCCTGGAAGACCTGACCAAAGATTACCCAATCGTCTCTATCGAAGACGGCCTGGACGAATCTGACTGGGCGGGCTTCGCATACCAGACCAAAGTACTGGGCGACAAAATCCAGCTGGTCGGTGACGATCTGTTCGTGACCAACACTAAGATCCTGAAAGAAGGTATCGATAAAGGCATCGCTAACTCAATCCTGATCAAATTCAACCAGATCGGTTCACTGACCGAAACCCTGGCTGCGATCAAGATGGCGAAAGACGCCGGCTACACCGCGGTGATCTCTCACCGTTCAGGTGAAACCGAAGATGCCACCATCGCTGACCTGGCGGTCGGTACCGCTGCAGGCCAGATCAAAACCGGTTCTATGAGCCGTTCTGACCGCGTAGCTAAGTACAACCAGCTGCTGCGTATTGAAGAAGCGCTGGGCAACCGTGCGCCATTCAACGGCCTGAAAGAAGTTAAAGGCCAGTAAGCTGCGTTAATCCCCGCCGTCACCGGCGCGGAATAACCGACAAAACCCCGTCTGCGGACGGGGTTTTTTTATGCCTGTCGCTACACAAATTCTGGCACCCGGCCTGCCGCCGAGGCTAAAGTTCCCGCCGTTGTTAACCGATAATCAGTGGTGTCCGCCATCTTCCCCACTACAGAGTGAGCACCATGTTCAAAAACGTTAAAGTTGTCACCAGCATCCTTATTATGCTGCTCATTTTCAGTGCGCTGCTGCTGGTCTCCAGCGGGCTGTCGTTTAACGCCATCAGCCAGGATAAGGCCAACTTCAACCGTGCCGGGATCCTCACCCAGCAGCAGGGGCAGCTCAGCGACGCATGGCAGACGCTGGTCAAAACCCGCGTCACCATTAACCGCGTGGCGATCCGCATGCTGAAGAAGCAGACCGATGACGCCTCGCTGGCGGCGATGGCGAAACTGCTTGGCCAGGCGCGCGAGACGCTGGACGACGCGCAGCAGCACTTTACCCGGTATCAAAATATGCCAGTGGTCAGCGGCGAGAGCGCGGCGCTGGCCGACGCGGTCGGCGCGCGCTACCAGCAGCTGCACGGTCTGCTGCAGCAGTCGATACAGTTCCTCGCGGCGAACAACTATGAGGCCTACGGCAATCTCGACACGCAGCAGGCGCAGGACGAGCTGGAGAGCACCTACGAGCAGTGGCGGGAGCAGAACCGTCAGCTGCTGCAGGTGGGTACGGACCAGAATCAGCAGGGCTACAGCAATATGCTGTGGACGCTGGCGTCGGTGCTGGTGGTACTGGTGGTGCTGCTGATCGCGGTGTGGCAGGGGATCCGTCGCGTGCTGCTGAACCCGCTGCAGCAGCTGCTGGCGCATATGCAACGCATTGCCGCCGGTGACCTGTCGCAGACGCTGGCGGTCGAAGGGCGCAGCGAAATGGGCCAGCTGGCCGATGGGCTGACGCAGATGCAGCACTCGCTGATTAACACCGTCAGCAACGTACGCGACAGCTCAAACGCCATCTATACCGGCGCCAGCGAGATTTCTCAGGGCAACAGCGACCTCTCGTCGCGCACCGAGCAGCAGGCCGCCTCGCTGGAGCAGACCGCCGCCAGCATGGAGCAGCTGACCGCCACGGTGAAGCAGAACGCCGATAACGCCCGCCAGGCAACGGTGCTGGCCAGAAACGCCTCGGAAACCGCCGGGAAGGGTGGCCGGGTGGTCGACGGCGTGGTGAAAACCATGAGTGAAATCTCCGACAGCTCGCGACGCATTGCCGATATCACCAGCGTGATCGACGGCATCGCTTTCCAGACCAATATTCTGGCGCTGAACGCCGCGGTGGAAGCGGCGCGCGCCGGCGAGCAGGGCCGCGGATTTGCAGTGGTGGCGGGGGAGGTGCGTAACCTGGCCCAGCGCAGCGCCCAGGCGGCGAAAGAGATCAAAGGCCTGATCGAAGCTTCAGTCAGCCGGGTCGACTCCGGTTCGCAGCAGGTGACCACCGCCGGAGAGACCATGAATGAAATCGTCAGCGCGGTGGTGCGCGTCACCGATATCATGGGTGAGATCGCCTCGGCCAGCGACGAGCAGAGCCGGGGTATCGACCAGATCGGCGTGGCGGTCACCGAGATGGATCGGGTGACCCAGCAGAACGCCGCGCTGGTGCAGCAGTCGGCGGCGGCCTCGGCCTCGCTGGAGGAGCAGGCCAGCCGCCTGACCCAGACGGTGGCGGTGTTTAAAATTGGTCAGCCGGCGGCGGTGGCGCGGGTGACGCCCACGGTGCCGGCGCTTAAAACCCCGCAGCTGGCGGCTCCGCGCAAGGCGCTGGCCGCTGATGAGGGCAACTGGGAGACCTTTTAACGACTGAGGACGGCCGGAAGGCACAGGATGGTTGGTGTTGCAGTCGCAATCTGCCATAATCTGCGCCCGTTATTTAGCCACCAGTCGAGAAGTCAATGCAGTACCCGATAAATGAAATGTTCCAGACGTTGCAGGGCGAAGGGATTTATACCGGCGTTCCGGCAATTTTTATCCGCCTGCAGGGATGCCCGGTGGGCTGCAGCTGGTGTGATACCAAACACACCTGGGATAAGCTGGCCGATCGGGAAACCTCGCTGGGCGATATCCTGCTGAAAACGGTGGAAACCGATGCCTGGGGTGCGGCCGACGCCGCAGCGCTGATTGCGGTTGTCCGCCAGCACGGCTGGACGGCGCAGCATATTGTGATTACCGGCGGTGAGCCGTGCATTCACGACCTGACGCCGCTGACCGCCGAACTGGAGCAGCAGGGCTTCAGCTGCCAGATTGAGACCAGCGGAACCCATGAGGTGCGCTGCACCGCCACCACCTGGGTGACGGTATCGCCGAAGGTCAACATGCGCGGCGGCTACGACGTGCTGCATTCGGCGCTGGTGCGCGCCGATGAAGTGAAGCACCCGGTGGCCCGCCAGCGCGATATCGACGCGCTGGACGACCTGCTGGCGACGCTGAGCGACAGCAAGGCGCGGATTATCGCGCTGCAGCCGATCAGCCAGAAGGACGATGCCACTAAGCTGTGCATCGACACCTGTATTGCCCGCAACTGGCGGCTGTCGATGCAGACCCACAAGTACCTGAATATTGCCTGATGCCACGTTCACCGGCGTTCTCCACGCCGGTGAACATCGCCACGTATCGAGGCCACGTTCGTCACCGCACACAGCCCTGAAGACGCCGTAAACGGAACGTTTCAGGCCGGCTCTGCCGCACGGGATTACCGCTGCGACTGCCGCCCGCTACGCCAGTATTACCTTTGCAAACGCCGTTACGGCCACTGCATTTCCCCTTTCAGCACTTTCGCACTCAGTTCCAGGCTCGACACGTCTTTCAACGCCGGATAGCTGGCCTTCATCGCCTCGGTAAAGGCGACGGCGTCTTTGGTCTGCGTCAGCGTCTCCTCGGCTTTTTTCAGGTAGTTCAGCGTAAAACTAACCGACTCTAATGATTCCGCTGTCCCTGGCAGGAAGTGCCCCGGGATCACCCGCTGCGGCTGCAGCGCGGCGATCGCCTGCAGCTTCTGCTGCCACACTTCGCGCGCGGCTTTGGTCTGCGCGTCCGCCAGCCAGACGTGAATATTTTCACCGGACACCTGCACGCCGCCGAGCACGGTTTTCAGCGCCGGTACCCACAGCCAGCCGTTCTGCGGCTCCGCGCCGTGGCTGCCCTGAACTTCAACGATCTGGCCGTCAACGGTGAAGCTGCTGCCCGCCAGCACCTGCGGCACGATCAGCGATTTTGGCGCGTTGTCGCCCATTTTCGGGCCCCAGAACGCCAGCTTATGGTCTTTGGTCTGGTTGATCAGCGCGACGGTGGCGGCGGTGGCGACGATCTTAGCCTGTGGAAACGCCTGCTTAATGGTGTCGAGGCCGAAGTAGTAGTCGGGATCGGACTGGCTGATAAACACCGTGGTCAGCTTTTTGCCGGTGGCCTTAATGCGTCTGACCAGCTCTTCGGCGTCGTTACGCTGGAACTGGGCGTCGATCAGCACCACCTCGTGCGGGCCGGAGATGATCTCGCTGGAGACCGGGAAAATGCTGGCTTCGCCCGGATTATAAACCTGCAGCTGCAGCGGTTCGGCGGCGTAAAGCGGGGCGCTGGCCGCGCCGGCCAGCAGTAAAATCGATAAACGTTTCATGGCAGTTAACCTGTGATGCGAAAAGTCCCCTATTGTGGATTGCAAAACGGGCCGGATAAACCGACTATCAGGCAACAGATTGTTGCATAAAACGGGCATATGATGGACAGGCTGACCGCAGCACAGGTTTTTATCACTATCGTTCAGCGCGGCAGCCTGTCGGCGGCCGCGGAAACGCTGGCGATGTCGCGGGCGATGGTCACCCGCTATCTGACGCAGATGGAGAGCTGGTCCGGGGCGCGACTGCTGCACCGCAGCACCCGCCGCCTGAGCCTGACCCCGGCCGGGGAGCATGCGCTGGCCCGCTGTCAGCAGCTGATGGCGCTGGCCGTGGAAATCGAGAACAGCAACCAGCCGGAAGGGGACGCGTTGTCCGGGCTGCTGCGCGTCTCCTGTTCACTGTCGCTGGGGCAGAGCGTGCTGATGGCGGCGATTGACACCTTCCAGCGTCAGCACCCGCGCATCCGTATCGATCTGCATATCAGCAACCAGCGGGTCAACCTGGTGGAGGAGCGCATCGATCTGGCGTTGCGCATTACCTCACAGCTGGAGCCCAACCTGATCGCCCGCCCGCTGCATCGCTGCCGGTCGGTGATCTGCGCCTCAGCGGACTACCTGACGCGCAGCGGCACGCCGCAGACGCCGGCGCAGCTCGCACAGCACAACTGCCTGGTCTATTCGCACTTTGGCAAAAGCCTGTGGCACTTCAGTCGGGGTGAGGAACTGGAGGCGGTGGCGGTGAGCGGTAATCTCAGCGCCAACGATTCGGTGATGCTGCTGGCCGCCACGCTGGCCGGCAGCGGTATTTCAATGCAGCCGACCTTCAGCGCCGGGCCGTATCTGGCCAGCGGCCAGCTGGTGGCGCTGCTGCCCGAGTGGCAGCTGGAGGACCTCGGCGTTTACGCCATCTACACCTCACGCCAGCACCAGTCGCCGCGGCTGCGCGCGTTACTGGATTTTCTGGCGCAGTGGTTCAGCGGCGATGAAGCGGCACGATTGTTAAACGGCGAGTAGAGGGGGCTTACAGGGTTTGGCACGGTTGTTAAACGCGGATCGGTGCGGCTTGCAGATGGCGGCTCGGCTTACAGGCGGGGCGTAGCGGGACTTTGCAACAGGCGCGAAGATCCGCGCCTGTCGCCGGGCTGTTACCTTATTTCGACACGTCAGCACCGAAGTACTGCTGCGAGATGCGCTGGTAAGTGCCGTCACTCTTAATGCTGGCTAAGGCCTTATCGATCGCCGCCTTCAGCTCCGGATTACCTTTACGGATCAGGATCCCTTCCTGCTCGGCGTCACTCTGGGTGGCGACGATTTTCACCGGCGCGTCCGGCTTATGCTTTTTAAAGTCGAGGAACGACAGGTTGTCGTTGATGGTGGCATCGGCGCGGCCGCTGGCGACCAGATCAACAGACTGGTTAAAGCCGTCGGTACCAACGATCTCCGCCTTATATTTGCGCGCCAGTTCTGCGAAGTTGCTGGTCAGCGACTGGGCAGATTTCCTGCCATTCAGGTCTTCAAAGGTTTTCACGCTGGTATTATCGTTACGCACGATCAGCGCTGCCTTCGAGCTGATATAGGGTTCGGAGAAATCATACTTCGCCTGACGTGCCGGAGTGATCGACACCTGGTTAATCACCGCTTCATACCGGTTAGCATCCAGCCCGGCTACCAGGCCATCCCATTTGCTCTCGACAAATTCCGCCTTTACGTTGAGGCGTTTTGCCACTTCGCGGCCAATTTCGACGTCGAAGCCGGTCAGCTTGCCGCTGGCGTCATGGAAGGTGAAGGGCGGATAGGTGCCTTCGGTACCGATTTTCAGCACCCCGGCGGACTGGATTTTTGCCAGATCGTCAGCAGCCAGTGCGCCGCCTGCGAAGCCGAGCTGAACCAGGCCTGCAAAGACCAGCGTTGCGAGTGTTTTCATCTTAGTGCTCCTGAATGCCGTGTGTGGTTGTGGTTTAAATTTCCCATGAATCGGGCAGGGTTTCGGTCAGCGTTGAGATAAACGCCCGGGTTCGGGTCTTTTGTGCCCGGGTAAAAATATCGCGTGAGGTGCCGGATTCGACGATTTCGCCCGCCTCCAGAAACACCACGTTATTGGCGATATTGGCCGCCAGCCGCAGGTCGTGGGTGGCCATCAGCATGGTGGTGCCCTCCAGCGCCAGCTGCCTGAGTACCGCGACCACTTCCACCGCCAGTTCCGGGTCCAGCGCCGAGGTCGGTTCGTCGCACAGCAGCACCTTCGGTGACGGTGCCAGCGCACGGGCAATCGCCACGCGCTGCTGCTGGCCGCCGGAAAGCGTCGACGGCCAGGCATCCCGCTTATGCAGCATACCGACCTTCTCCAGCAGCGCTTCCGCCCGCGCCCGCGCCTGGTCACGTGACTGTTTCTGTACCACGATCAGCCCTTCGGTGATGTTCTCAATCACCGTCAGGTGCGGGAACAGCTGAAAATTCTGAAATACCATGCCGGTCTGCCCGGCGATACGCTTCAGGTCGTTTCTGCCCACCCGCGGGCTGCCGGTAAAGACGATCTGCTCGCTGCCGATGGTCAGTTCACCCGCCTGCGGGATCTCCAGCAGGTTAATGCAGCGCAGCAGGGTGCTTTTGCCGCTGCCGGACGGGCCGATCAGCGCGGTGACGCTGCCTTCGTTAATGGTCAGGTTGATGTTCTTCAGGACCGGGTTGTCATCAAAACGTTTCTCAATGCCGGATAACTTAATCATGGCTATGCACCTTACGCGGGGCAGTATTTTCCAGCTTTTTTTCCAGCCGCGTCTGCAGGGCGGACAATACCGAACTGATTAACAGATAAATAATCGCCGCTTCGGTATAGAGGATCAGCGGCTGATAGGTAACGGCAGCGATGCGCTGCGCTGCGAGGAACAGCTCGGGCACGGTAATAACCGAGGCCAGTGAGGTATCCTTTACCAGTGAAATAAAGGTATTCGACAGCGGCGGCACGGCGATACGTGCCGCCTGCGGGATGACGATGCGCCGCAGCGCCTGGGGCCAGCTCATGCCAATCGAATGCGCCGCTTCCCACTGTCCCTTCGGCACCGACAGCAGCGTAGCGCGCACGATCTCCGAGCTGTAAGCACCGATGTTCAGCGTAAAGCCGATCACCGCCGCCGGAAAGGCGTCAATGGTGATGCCCGCGCTGGGTAGCGCGTAGAAAATCAGAAACAGCTGCACCAGCAGCGGCGTGCCGCGGATCAGCCAGACGTAGAAACGCACCAGCTGCTTTAACGGTTTTGGGCCATACAACCGCGCCAGCGCCACCAGGAAACCGAGCGACAGGCCGAGCACGAAGGAGATTAAGGTGAGTGGAATGGTGAATGTCAGGCCGGCGTACAGCATCGGCCAGAAGGAGTCTATTGCTAACGTCAGCCATGTGGGCATCGGGCACCTTTCCTGGATCGTAGTATTTCTTATCTGAACTTATGGCGGGAGCGTAGCACGGTGATGAAAACCGCGCTTATATCGTCATTTAATATAGTAGATGGAATAAGAATAAGTTTATTTTGGCTAAGCTTGCGACAAAAAAACATAAAGCCGGACTTATCTGTTTGGTTGAAAGTAAGGGCGCTTAAGCGGCATCAGCTGTCAGAGACTGAGCACCCGATGCCGCTCTTTAGTGGCGGCACGGGTCGTAATAAGTCACGGCTGGGGGCCAGGGGCGGCAAGGGTTAGCGGCTGACAGTGCTAAGCCTGCAGGGCAAAGACATTACTGAGCATAAGTGGGGAAGCGCGTAGCGGCAAGCGCATGCATTCCTGAACGGTACAGTTCGCGATCGGCGTCGATCTCGCCAAATTCTGCTGTGACGATCAGCCCCTCAAACCAGGTCAGGAGCAGTGACGTGCAGGCCTCAGACCGCGCTTCGTCGACGTCAAAAGCGCAGGCAATCAGCGCCTTAAGCCAGGCCTTATGCTGCTGTGCCCGATCGGCCAGGAGCCGATCGGCGTATTTGAACTCCGCAAAGGCGTGCATAAACATGCAGCCTTTGAAATCTGCTTCGCGAAACCAGGCGAAATGCCAATCCAGAAGGGCATTAAGCTTCTCTTCCGTGGACGAACCGGCGATGACGGTCTTGCCCAGCGTATTTTCAAAACGCTGATGACGTCGGGTCAGCACGGCTTCAATCAGCTTATTTTTGGAACCAAAATGCCGGTACATCGACGTTTTAGATACCCTGGCGTGATCCCGGATCAGGTCAACCCCCACGGCTGAATAACCGAACTGGTTAAACAGGGTCTCAGCAACGTCCAGAATGTGTTCACTTTTACTCACAAAATTGTTCCTCTCTACCCGCAAAATCAGCATTGCCGTTAAGTGTACAGATCTGTACATTTTGACTTGTACAGATCTGTACGGTTAAGGCTACCACAGAACCTTGTGGTTTAACGTTGAGCATTAAGGAGTGAGAGATGAAAAAATTATCCGGCGGTGGCCAGTTGCCACCCAGACCTGGCGTGATGCAGTTGGTCAGGGGATTTATCGGCAGCACTCTGGGGATCCTGCTGCTGGGGTATCTGGCTGCGTCAACCGGCGTACCCTGGCTAATGGCACCGTTTGGGGCAACCTGCGCACTGCTGTTTGCCGTACCAGCATCGCCACTGGCACAGCCTCGTAACGTGATCGGCGGGCATCTGATCGCTGCGGCGGTGGGCATGACTGCGCTTTATACGCTGGGAGATTCAGCGATCGTCATGTCCGTCGCAGTCGGTCTGGCTATCTTGCTGATGCAGGTTACGCGAACCGTTCATCCCCCTGCCGGCGCCAACCCGATCGTGATCATTCTTGCCGGACAGCAGGTGATGAACTGGTCTTTCCTGCTGACGCCGGTTCTGTTAGGCAGTGTTGCGCTGGTGATTCTCGCCACTCTGGTAAATAACTCAGGTAAAGAGCAGCGCTGGCCGCACTACTGGCACGGTTTGGATTGGTGGCGAAATTAATTAACGGCTTACATTACTTCAATAGATAAATAAATTATCCATTTTGACTTTAAGTATAGCAAGCTGGTTTTATTTGGATGAAAATCTATTTTAATTCCAGTTTTGCTATAATAATATACGAGTCTAGATGTTGTTGCTTATACCATTTGCTTGTCAACTTATCAGCCGAGAAATCAATCGATTGAGTTGTTTTAGCAATTAGGCTTAGGGCTAACTGATTATTTTTACATATATCAAATAAGTTTTCTGTGATGAGAGGGTAAAATACTGTGACATTAATTTATCAATCTGAGGCATATGACTTAGTAATGAATATTTCTTTCGGTGAGGATTTTGAATTACCTGAATGGATTGAATTTTCCACTTACCAAAAAGGACTTAGAAAAAATGTAGAAATAGCTGTTTTATTTGATGAGACTGTCAACGATCCTCACGGTGCAGATATGGCATTCATTCGCTATGGACCAAATGCGTTCGTACCTAAACACTTACATACTGGCTATGAGACTGTGCTGGTATTAAAAGGTGATTATATTGAAAACAATAAAACCTTTCTTCCGGGTTCATTTATTCTGCGTTCTCCTGGCACTTGTCATAGTATGGAATCCAAGAAAGGATGCTTAATTTTGGCATCGAGATATAAACCCGTAAAACAACTGCAAGGGATAATGTGAAAATAACAACAGCTAGAGATGTGGTAAGTTTGATTAAAGATAAGTCGGTTGTAATCCCTGGAGGGTTTGGCTGTTGTGGTCATCCCGATGAATTAACAGATGCTCTAGCCAATCGGTTTTCAGAGGAAAGGCATCCACTAGGATTAACATTGTTTTTCGGATCTGGTTCAGGTGATAAAAAAGGGAAAGGATTAGATGTGATTGCTAATGAATTTCTAGTAAAAAGAGCTATTGGTGGATTCTGGGGTTATTGCCCTTCACTAGCTAAACTTGGGCTGAGTGGGAGGATTGAAGCGCATAATTGGCCTCTGGGAGTTATTAGTCATCTTTTTAGGGATATAGCAAGTGGACTGGATGGCCATATTACTTCAGTAGGGTTGCATTCCTTTGTAGACCCTAGAGTTGATGGTGGTAATCTTGTAATTGAAGGAAATACATTGGTAAGCGTTGTTAACATCATGGGTAAGGATATGCTTTATTTTCCTAGCGTAGGAGCCGATTTTTCTATGCTCAGAGGAACTGTCTCAGATATGAACGGAAATATATCAATGTCTGGCGAGGCGGCTCTGCATGATGCACTATTGCAAGCAATGGCAGTTCGAAATAGTGGAGGTATAATTGCTTTTCAGGTCGAGAGTGTGGTGGACATTTTACCAGCTCAAAAAGTAGATATCCCAGGGCACTTAGTTGATTATGTTGTGATATCAAAAAATAAACACTTCCCAAGTTATGGTTCCGCTAATTATACATTTTATGATGATTTTGATAACATCAGAATCGAAAAGGAGGTTATTATTAAATATGCTTGTGCAGAGCCAATAGAAGATTGGTCTTATGTGAACTTTGGCATAGGACTACCGGCTCTTATAGGAGAGAGGATCGCTAAAAGTAATCAAAAGTTTCATTCCTCTATTGAATCAGGAGTCATAAATGGGACTCCCAAAACAGGCATGTCATTTGGTGAGTCAGAAAATTTTAGCGCATGCATTCAACAGTCTGATTTATTTAGCTTTTATAATGGCGGTGGAATCGATGTTGCATTTCTGGGCTTCGCTGAAATAGATAAGTATGGGAATGTCAATGCTAGCTCTTTTGGAGGAGAGGTAACGGGTGCGGGTGGATTTATTAATATTTTTCATTCAGCTAAGAAAATATATTTGTGTGGTACAACGAGAACCAATTTTTTTGAAAAGGCACTGAGTTCAGGGGAAGTTGAAATTGTAAGTGGAGGGAAGGTGAAAAAGTTTGTTGATCATGTCAAACAAATAACAATTTCTACTAATCAATCTCATTTTTGGCAAAAGGAAATAATAATTATAACGGAGTTGATTGTATTTAAACTGCATAAAGGGATTTTCTATCTTATTAAGCTGGTTGGTGATGTTGAATTAGATAGAGTAGAAAAGGAATTTCCATTCGAGATTAATTGAGTAGGTGTTTTAAATCTAAAAGGGATTTGCTATGTCTTTAAATATTGCTATCGTTGGTGGTGGGGCATCTTGTGTTTCTTTTATAGATAATTTTATAAAGGAGTGTAATAATACCGAACCATTGGCCATCTGTTTTTTAGTAATAGAAAAATCAGAAGAAATAGGCCCCGGTAATGCATATAGAAATGATATTGAATCAAATATTCTAAATACCAAAGCTGAAAATATTACGATTTTCAGAGATAGTCCGGGGGACTTCTACAAATGGTTAGTGTGCTGTGAGAATAAGTGGAGAGTTGATTTTGCTAATTTAAAGGTGAAGAGAGATAGTTACTTGCCACGAGCGCTTTTTGGAATATATATGAAGGATGCTTTTGAGAAAATATGCAAGCATGCTCACTATTCTGGCTTTGAAATAAAAAGAATAAAAGGTGAGGCGGTAAGTATCGATAAGTTAGATGAGCATGAGTTTGTTATTTCCTTGAGTGATGGTGAGGAGGTTTATGCAAATAAGATAATTCTTGCCTGTGGTAATCTCAATGGGAAAGGAAAGGATTATTCAAAGGATGGTGATTTTATGACTACTCCTTTCCCAACTAAGTTTTTACCTAAAAAAATTATGCCTTATGATAATGTTGGGATCGTGGGGTCAAGGCTTAGTGCCATCGATTCAGTAATTAGCCTAATTGAGTCAGGGCATAGAGGGAAAATTACTCTATTTTCTAGATCAGGTAATTTTCCCTTTGTGAGAGGAACACAAAAACGTTACAAAAATTTGTATTTGAATCGAAGTTTTATATCCTCAAATTTTAATGTTATGGATTTTAAAATATTGCATGATCTATATAATAAAGAGATTGATAATTACAAGAAAACAAAAGAAACTCAGGATGGTGACGATCTGCCAATTAATTTCAAACCCATAAGTTCACTAGCTTCATTTCTTCAGCGGGAAATTAATTTATCTAGTGGCCCACGCGCCTGGCAGGCGATTCTTTACGATACCAATGATTGTATAGATCTTATATGGAGTATGTTTTCAAAAAAAGACAAAGAACTATTTTTAGCGAGTTATTTTTCGAATGCAATGTCAATGAGAGTATCTATACCTAGAGTAAATGCATTAAAGATTTTAGATTATATTAAATCGGGGCAACTCAGTTATGTTCATGGTGAAATAAATCCAAGTATATTTTTTAAAAGTGGAATGTGTTTTCATGATGGTGGTAGTTATTTAGATAAAATTTTGTATGCAACTGGAAGTCCTAGGTATTTAGATGATTGTGATTCGGTTTTGTTTTCAAGGTTGCTCGAAGGTAAAGTAATATCGAGGAACTATTTAGGTGGTTTAAATGTTTGCAGGTCAAGTTATAGAATTATAAGTGATTCAGGTGTTATAAATTCTAGTATTTTTGCTATTGGGGAAGTAACCAATGGAACTTTCCTTTTTACAAGTGCTCTCGATATTATAACTAGGCATGCTAAGGAGTGTGCTCGAAGCTTACTTGAATTAATATTGAGTGAAGTTAACGAAGATGGTTGTATCTAATTTTATAAAATTAATCCCTACCCGAAGAAATATTTTTTCATCGATTATTAAGGGAGCTTCTTTTTTGGATGTTTGATAAGTCTTTCATAGAGTACGGGCAGCCCGTCACCACCCGCACCTGTTGCCTTACTGAGCGGCTTTCGCTTTGTAAGCGTCATAGGCCGCTTTGATTTCGGTTTTGGCGGCGGCGGCATCACCGAAGCCGTTCAGCTCGACCTTCTTGCGGCCTTCCGGCAGCTGCTTGTAGACGCGGAAGAAGGCTTCCAGGCGCTGCTGTTCCAGTTTAGGCAGGTCGGCCATCGATTTAATGTCATCGTAGGTCGGGTCGATCTTGCTGGCCGGCACCGCGACGATCTTATCGTCGGACTCGCCGCCGTCGATCATTTTCAGCACGCCGATCGGGCGCAGTTTGATCAGCGTACCGGGGGCCATCGGCGCGCGGGTGTAGAAGACAACGTCCAGCGGATCGTTGTCACCGCCCAGCGACTGGGTCAGTGAGCCGTAGTTGGCCGGGTAGGCTACCGGCATCGACTGGAAACGGTCGGCGATAATAAAGCCGGTTCTGGCGTCGGTTTCATACTTGATAATGCCGCCGGCCGGGATCTCGGTCAGGGCGTAGAACTCTTCCGGGTTATTTTCCGGCTGCGGAAAGTCGAGGATATTAATGGTACTGGCCTGGGCGCAGGCTGAAAAAACCAGGGCAAGAACAGACAGTTTGCTTGACAGCTTCATCGTTGATTCTCTTGATCTTTAATGAGTGAGCCAACAATGTAGTGGGGGGGAATGACAGGGAGATGACAGGAAAGTAAAGCGGGGTAAACCTGAGAATCAATCAGTCTGTTAGCGATTCCAGCCTGTAAAAGCATAGTTTTAGCATCAGAGCTTCTTTAGATCAGACCGCTAAGTGGACGCAGTCGCGATACGGTCTCTGGTAACTGCTGGCGCAGCAGGCAATCGAGAAATTCGTCAGCGCTAAAAGGTGGAGATTTCAGGCTGGCCCGTTGGCGTCGGGCTGCCTCCAGTACGAGGGTAATATCCAAATCGCTCAGGCTGGTGATGAAACTGTCGGGGTGGATTGCACGCAAATTCCATCTGGTTAGAACCTCATCCGGAAAATCCTTCAGATTGAATGTCACAATTTCTGCTGCCTGAGCGACTATCGCTGCAGCCACAACATGTCGGTCGTCTTTGTCGGGCAGCCCGGTAATGGAATCAATTAATTCACGATATCCGGTTACCCGTGCGTCGGGAGCATGTCTGTCCATCAATGCCCTGACACGCTCTAATTGAGGTCTGGCTAACTCTTTACGATTCAGTAACAGGTTCCTGATCCACTCTTCATGGATATCTTCTGTCCAGTGCGCCCGGAACTGTCCTCCGGCAGCGAGGTACATGAGGAAACTGCGTAACGGTGCCGGATAAAGAACGCAGGCATCAAGTACTACGGCATAACCCGCGCTCATTCGTATCCCATTCCGAGTTGCTGATCGATTGCCCCCAGTTGATCCAGTGCATCAAGGCGGGCATTTTTGAGCCGATCCCGGTAAGCCAGTACAT
>NZ_JRZZ01000003.1:14934-51611 GCF_002865965.1 Erwinia sp. B116 | reverse complement strand
ACGGGAAATATTAAGCATATCAGCGGCTTCCTGAGTGGTCATCTCAGCACCAACCGGGACCAGCCGAACAGCGTTACCTTCACCCAGCTCTGTCAGCACATCTACCAGCAAACGGAGTGCGTTGACCGGAATACGAACATTATGGACCTGGCCACGTTTATCAGTCACGGAGACCTGCTGAGTCTCAGCGCGCGTTTCGAGGATGGCAGAAAGTTCGCGGCTGCAAAGTTTTGCTAGCTCGGCTTCATGTTGTGAAGGCAGCTTGTTCTGTAATGTGGTCATTGCCTGTTCCTGAAAGCATTTATTCGAAATTTTCGCAAATAAACAGGGAGTGTGCAATGACTATTTTTTGTACTGCTGCATTACTTACCCGCGATAAACGCAACCCGCCGTGCAGGTCTCTTTGACCATTACCGCGCTCAGCAGGGGCAGCACAGGTTTCATCTGCTGCCAGATCCAGGCGGCCAGCACTTCGCTGGTCGGGTTCTCAAGGCCCGGGATGTCGTTCAGGTTGTAGTGATCCAGACGATCGTAGACCGGCTTAAAAGCCGCTTTGATCTCGGAGAAGTCCATTACCCAGCCGGTATGCGCGTCCACTTCGCCGGTAATTTCCAGCCGCACCATAAAGGAGTGGCCGTGCAGGCGGCCGCATTTGTGCCCGGCCGGCACGTTCGGCAGGTGGTGGGCGGCTTCGAATTGAAAATCTTTAAACAGCGTGGTGGCCATGATAGCAGTCTCAGTCTTTTAGCGGGAAAACCGCGGCAGGATACCGGAAAACGGCTTTTTTCGCACCCGTTTAGCGGCGGATGCCAATAAGTGAAAGTGTAAACGGAAAATGCAGATTTTAAGTTTATGAAAAATATAGGGTTAATCAACCTGTTTTGGTGTTATCGCTTACCCGAAAAACCACTTAGTCATTTTGGTTATTAATTATTTCCAACCTTTATTTAAGGGTTATTATACCAGGCCTTAACCTGTCCCCTATAGACCTTCGACTGTGGAATTTTCGACGCAATGACATCCAACATGCTTCCGTTAAACCCGGAGCAGCTTGCCCGCCTGCAGGCCGCCACCGGTGATTATTCTCCAACCCAGCTGGCCTGGCTGTCCGGGTATTTCTGGGGCATGGTCAATCAGGCCCCTGGTGCGGCGATCGCGCCGGCACCGGCGGCCGCTGAAATCCCCGCCGTGACCATCCTCTCCGCCTCGCAGACCGGCAACGCCCGTCGCCTGGCGGAACAGCTGCGTGACGATCTGCTGGCGGTGAAGCTGAACGTTAACCTGGTGAACGCCGGTGACTACAAGTTCAAGCAGATCGCCCAGGAGAAACTGCTGGTGGTGGTGACCTCCACCCAGGGAGAAGGGGAAGCGCCGGAAGAAGCGGTGGCGTTACATAAGTTCCTGATGTCGAAGAAAGCGCCGAAGCTTGACGGTAACGCCTTTGCGGTGTTCGGCCTTGGCGATACCTCCTACGAGTTCTTCTGCCAGGCAGGGAAAGATTTCGACAGCAAACTGGCGGAGCTGGGCGCAGAGCGGCTGGCCGATCGCGTGGATGCGGACGTCGACTATGCGGCGCAGGCAGAAGCCTGGCGCAAACAGCTGACCGATATTCTCAAGGCGCGGGTGCCGGACGCCGGCGCGGCACAGCTGGCTGTCGCCACCAGCGGCAGCGTTAACGAAATCCACAGCAGCCCGTACAGCAAAGAGGCACCGCTGACCGCCAGCTTAGCGGTTAATCAGAAGATCACCGGCCGGGACTCCGATAAAGACGTGCGCCATATTGAAATCGACCTCGGCGATTCCGGTCTGCGCTATCAGCCGGGCGATGCGCTGGGCGTGTGGTTTGAGAACGATCCACAGCTGGTGCAGGAGCTGCTCGGCCTGCTGTGGCTGAAGGGCGACGAGCCGGTCGGGGTGCATGGCCAGACGCTGCCGCTGGCCGAAGCGCTGCAGAAACACTATGAGCTGACGGTGAACACGCCGCAGATTGTCGAGCAGTACGCAAAGCTGTCGCGTAACGAGGTGCTGCTGGCGCAGACCGCGGAGAAAGCGCAGCAGCAGCACTATGCGCAGACCACGCCGATCGTCGATATGGTGCGCTATGCGCCGACCGAACTGAACGCCGAACAGCTGACCGGCCTGCTGCGTCCGCTGACCCCGCGCCTTTACTCGATCGCCTCTTCACAGGCCGAGAACGAGACCGAGGTGCACATTACCGTCGGCGCGGTACGCTACGAGATTGAAGGCCGTGCGCGCGCCGGCGGTGCCTCCAGCTTCCTCGCTGACCGGCTGGAAGAGGACGCTGAAATCCGCGTGTTTATCGAGCACAACGACAACTTCCGCCTGCCGGCCAACCCGGAAACGCCGGTGATTATGATTGGTCCGGGCACCGGCATCGCGCCGTTCCGTTCCTTTATGCAGCAGCGCGACGCCGAAGGCGCGGCCGGCAGGAACTGGCTGTTCTTCGGCAATCCGCACTTCACCGAGGATTTCCTCTATCAGGTGGAGTGGCAGCGTTATGTCAAAGACGGCCTGCTGACCAATATCGATCTGGCCTGGTCTCGTGACCAGAAACACAAGGTTTACGTGCAGGATAAGATCCGCGCCAGAGGGGCCGAAGTGTGGCGCTGGCTGCAGGAGGGCGCGCACATTTACGTGTGTGGCGATGCTAACCGCATGGCGAAAGACGTTGAGCAGGCGTTACTGGACGTGGTGGCCGAATACGGTGCGATGGACACCGAATCGGCAGATGAATTCTTAAGCGAGCTGCGCGTTGAGCGCCGCTATCAGCGAGATGTGTACTAATGAGCGATATCAAATACCCGGGCCCGCTGGTGGTCGAAGGCAAGCTGGTTGACGCCGAGCGCCTGAAAAAACAGAGCAACTATCTGCGCGGCGGCATTGCCGAGGACTTAAACGACGGCCTGACCGGCGGTTTTAACGGCGATAACTTCCTGCTGATCCGGTTCCACGGAATGTACCAGCAGGATGACCGCGACATCCGCGCCGAGCGCGTGGAGCAGAAGCTGGACGCGCGTCACGCGATGATGCTGCGCTGCCGCCTGCCGGGCGGCATCATCACCCCGACCCAGTGGCTGGCGATTGAGAAGTTCGCCACCGATAACACCATTTACGGCAGCGTGCGCCTGACCAACCGTCAGACCTTCCAGTTCCACGGCATCCTGAAGGGCAACGTGAAGCCGGCGCACCAGATGCTGCACGAAGTCGGGCTGGACGCGCTGGCCACCGCCAACGACGTTAACCGTAACGTGCTTTGCAGCTCCAACCCGGTGGAGTCTGAACTGCATCAGGAAGCCTACGAATGGGCGAAAAAGCTCTCTGAGCACCTGCTGCCGCAGACCCGCGCCTATGCGGAAGTGTGGCTGGATCAGGAGAAGGTGGCGACCACCGACGTCGAACCGATCCTCGGTGAAACCTATCTGCCGCGTAAGTTTAAAACCACCGTGGTGGTGCCGCCGCACAATGACGTTGACCTGCACGCCAACGACCTGAACTTTGTGGCGATTGCTGAGAATGGCAAACTGATCGGCTTTAACCTGCTGGTGGGCGGCGGACTGTCTATCGACCACGGTAACAAGGCTACCTACGCGCGCACCGCCACCGAACTGGGCTATCTGCCGGTGGAGAAGGTGCTCGACGTGGCGGCGGCGGTAGTCACCGTCCAGCGCGACTGGGGCAACCGTACCGATCGTAAAAACGCCAAAACCAAATACACCATGGAGCGCGTGGGTCCGGAGGTCTTTAAGGCCGAAGTTGAGCGCCGCGCCGGCATTACCCTTGAGGCGACGCGCCCGTATGCGTTCACCACCCGCGGCGACCGCTTCGGCTGGGTGAAGGGCATCGACAACAAGTGGCACCTGACGCTGTTCGTGGAAAACGGCCGCCTGATGGACTATCCGGGCCGTCCGCTGAAGAGCGGCATCGCCGAGATCGCCCGCGTGCACCAGGGCGATTTCCGCCTGACCGCCAACCAGAACATTATCGTCGCCGGCGTACCGGAAGCTGAAAAAGATCGTATTGAGCAGATCGCGGTCGCCCACAGCCTGATGGAGAGCGTCAGCCATCAGCGTGAAAACTCGATGGCCTGCGTGGCCTTCCCGACCTGCCCGCTGGCGATGGCCGAAGCCGAACGCTTCCTGCCGGAGTTCGTCACCCGCGTTGAGGGGATCATGAACGGCCACGGCGTCGGCGATGAGCACATCGTGCTGCGCGTGACCGGCTGCCCGAACGGCTGCGGACGTGCGCTGCTGGCTGAAGTGGGCCTGGTGGGCAAGGCCCCGGGGCGTTACAACCTGCATCTGGGCGGCAACCGCATGGGCACGCGCATTCCGCGCATGTACCGCGAAAACATCAACGAAGAGCAGATCCTTGCTACCCTTGATGAACTGATTGGTCGCTGGGCAAACGAGCGCGAAGCAGATGAAGGCTTCGGTGATTTCACCATCCGTAGCGGCATTATCGCTCCGGTGCTCGACCCGGCACGGGATTTCTGGGAAGTCAAAGAGGCGTGATATGGCAGTTCTCGATCTCAACGCACTGAAGGCACTACCGAAGGTTGAGCAGGTGATGGCGCTCGCCGAAATTAACAACCGGCTGGATAAGCTCTCCGCTGAGGATCGCGTGATCTGGGGGCTGGAGAACCTGCCCGGTGAGGCGGTGCTCACCTCCAGCTTCGGCATTCAGGCGGCGGTGAGCCTGCACCTGGTTAACCGGCAGAAGCCGGGCATCCCGGTGATCCTCACCGATACCGGCTATCTGTTCCCGGAAACCTACCAGTTCATTGATGAGCTGACGGAGAAGCTGGATCTCAACCTGCAGGTGTTCCGCGCCGCACAGAGCGCGGCGTGGCAGGAAGCGCGCTACGGCAAGCTGTGGGAGCAGGGCGTTGAGGGCATTGAGCGCTATAACCAGATCAATAAGGTCGAGCCGATGAACCGCGCGCTGCAGACGCTGAACGCGCAGACCTGGTTTGCCGGCCTGCGCCGCGATCAGTCCGGCAGCCGGGCGCATCTGCCGGTGCTGGCGATTAAGAAGGGCGTGTTCAAGCTGTTGCCGATCATCGACTGGGACAACCGTCAGGTCTATCAGTACCTGCAGCAGCACGGCCTCGGCTATCACCCGCTGCGGGAGCAGGGCTACCTGTCGGTGGGCGACACCCACACCACCCGTAAATGGGAGCCGGGCATGGCAGAAGAAGAGACGCGCTTCTTTGGCCTGAAACGCGAGTGCGGTCTGCACGAGTAACCGCTGCTCTGCCCGTTGTACCATGAAGCCGCCCCTGGTTTGCCGGGGGCGGCTTTTTTTATCGTATTTTTACGAATGTCCCGCAGCCGCTGGCTGGCTTAGATTAGGAGGGATAGTCGGCGGGCTCAGCACGCCGGGCCGGCCATCTCTCCCCCTCCGCGGGGGCCACCAGCAGGGAGAAGGACTTCATGTTTGACCACATTCTGCAAGGCGTTGGCGCGCTGGAAGCCGAGTTCACCCGCGTCCGCCACGCTATCCACCAACACCCGGAAACCGGCTTTAACGAACACCGCACCAGCGAGCTGGTTGCGGAGCGGCTGCAAGAGTGGGGTTATCAGGTGCAGCGCGGTATCGCCGGCACCGGGCTGGTCGCCACTCTTAAAATGGGCAAAAGCAGCAGGGTACTCGGCATTCGCGCCGAAATGGATGCGCTGCCGATTGTCGAGGAGAGCGGCCTGCCGTGGAGCAGCCTGCATCCCGGCGTGTCGCACATGTGCGGCCATGACGGCCACACCACCATGCTGCTGTGCGCGGCGCGCTATCTGGCGACGACGCGCAACTTCAACGGCACGCTGAACCTGATTTTCCAGCCTGCCGAAGAGCTGTTGTGCGGCGGCAGCCGGATGATTGACGAGGGGCTGTTCGACAACTACCCCTGCGATATGCTGTTTGCCATGCATAACCTGCCGGGGCTGGCCGCCGGGGAGTTTTACTTCCGCCAGGGCGTTACCATGGCCTCCGGCGATACGATTGAGATTGACGTTAACGGAGTGGGCGGCCACGGGGCGTTTCCGCATAAGGCCACCGACACGGTGCTGGTATGCGCGCATATCGTGCTGGCGCTGCAGTCGATCGTCGCACGCAACGTCGACCCCTTCGCCCCGGCGGTGGTCACCATCGGCAGCCTGCAGGCGGGCGATACCGCGAACGTGATCCCCGGCAGCGGCTGCCTGAAGCTGACGGTGCGTACGCTGGATAAGGCCGCGCGCCAGCAGGTGCTGGAAAGGATTGGGACGATTGCCACCGCGACCGCGCAGGCTTACGGCGCCACGGCGCAGCTGCGCCACATCGCCGGCAGCCCGGTGCTGATCAACGCTGCGGAGGCGACCGACTTTGCCCGCCAGGTAGGGACTGAGCTGTTTGGCGCAGCGAAATGCCACGACGGGGTGCAGGTGATGGCCAGCGAGGACTTTGCCTGGATGCTGGAGCAGCACCCTAACGGGTGCTATATCAACATCGGTAACGGCACCGAGGGGGCCAACGGCGTACCGGTGCACAACGGCCACTACGACTTTAACGATGCCAATATCGTGCCCGGCGCGGCGCTGTGGGTGGGGATTACCGAACGTTATCTGGCCTGCGATTAAATCCCGGTCAGGCCGCTGAATTTATCCGCCGAGCGGGTGATATTCACTTTGGTAACGTCGTAGCGCGCCACCGCCTGGAACGGATCTTCCGCCAGGATCTGATCCAGCTGTTTCCTGTCCATCTCCCTCACCATCACCATGCCGCCATCGCGCGGATCTTTACGCCCGGCGCTGATAAAGGCGCCGGCTTTAAAGTAGCGGTTAATCCACTCAATGTGCGGCTCCAGCAGCGCTTCCACGTCTTCCATCGGGCGGGTGTAGGTCAGGAACACAATATACATGCAGAACTCCGTTATCAGGGGGTAGTCAGTTCGCGGACCCGCAACAGCAGCGCCGCCACGCAGTCATGGGGGCGGCGGGGGATGTGCCCGGGTGAGCGATCGATGCCGCTCAGGTTATCACGTTGCGCCCGGTTGTGCAGGGCGGCGGGAAGTGCCGGCGCACCACCCGCGGCAGAGTGGCCGCCAGGCTGGCCCAGGCCGGTCGGCATCACCAACAGGCCGTCACGAAGCCGTGAGAGCAGCGGAATTCCTGAGTCGTCATCCCGTGACGAACGAGGCAAAATATTTGGTCACCACGGTATGAAAGTGTGAGGACGGTTGCATAATTTCATTTGCGGCGAAAGGCCCGAAATATCATCCGTTAAGCACATTTTGTTCGCTGCTTTACCAGGTCGTTATTCCATTCGGTAACTACTCATTCCAAATAGTAATTTCATAAGACTTAATGTGGGAACGTATAGTCCCGTTAACGTTATGTGATTATTGATAAGGTCCTCGTGGAATATCTTCCCCTCTTTGCTCAGATCAGAGACAAACCGGTGCTGGTGGTGGGTGGCGGCGACGTGGCTGCGCGCAAAATCGAGCTGCTGCGTCGCGCCGGCGCGCGCGTGCAGGTGGTCTCCCGCGAGCTGTGCGAGGAGCTGGCTGAACTGCACGCTGACCAGCAGATCGCATGGCTGGCAACGGATTACCAGGCCAGCCAGCTGGACCGGGTGTTTCTGGTGATTGCCGCCACCGACGACGGCGAGCTGAACGGCCAGGTATTCCAGGATGCCACCGATCGCTACCTGCTGGCCAACGTGGTCGATGATCAGCCGAAATGCTCCTTTATCTTCCCGTCTATCGTCGATCGCTCCCCGCTGGTGGTGGCGATCTCCTCCAGCGGTACCGCGCCGGTGCTGGCGCGGCTGCTGCGTGAGAAGATTGAAACGCTGCTGCCCGCTAACCTCGGGCAGATGGCGGAAATCGCCGGTCAGTGGCGGGAAAAAGTCAAAGACCGCTTCAGCAAAATGTCCGACCGCCGCCGCTTCTGGGAGAAGGCCTTTAACGGCCTGTTTGCCAGCCAGGTCGGCTCCGGCAACATTAGCGGTGCGAAAGCGACCCTCGACCAGCAGCTCAGCGAACCGGAAGCCCGGCAGGGAGAGATTATCCTCGTCGGTGCCGGGCCGGGCGACAGCGGGCTGCTGACCCTGCGCGGGCTGCAGGTGATGCAGCTGGCCGACGTGGTGCTGTATGACCATCTGGTCAGCCCGGAAGTGCTGGACCTGGTGCGCCGCGACGCCGACCGCATCTGCGTGGGCAAGCGCGCCAGCGAACACGTGCTGTCGCAGGAGCAGACCAATGCCCTGCTGGTGAAGCTGGCCCTGGAGGGCAAGCGCGTGGTGCGCCTGAAGGGCGGCGATCCCTTTATCTTTGGCCGCGGCGGTGAAGAGCTGCAGGCGGCGAAGGCGGCCGGCATTCCGTTCCAGGTGGTGCCGGGCGTGACCGCTGCCGCCGGGGCGACCGCTTACGCCGGCATTCCGCTGACCCACCGTGACTACGCGCAGAGCGTGCTGTTTATTACCGGCCAGTGCCGCGCCGACGGTGCCGGCACCGACTGGCCGTCGCTGGCCCGCGCCCGCCAGACGCTGGCGATCTATATGGGCAGCGCCAAAGCCGGGGATATCTCCCGCGAACTGATTGCTCACGGCCGCGATCCGCAGACCCCGGTGGCGGTGATCGGTCGCGGCACCCGTCAGGATCAGCAGGTGCTGACCGGCACCCTGGAACAGCTGGAAACGCTGGCCGCTGAGGCTCCTACCCCGTCGCTGCTGGTGATTGGCGAAGTGGTGAAGCTGCATCAGCAGCTGGCGTGGTATCAACATTCTGCACAGCAGGCCGGACGCGAGTCCGCCGTTGTGAATTTGGCTTGAGGAAAAAGGTGTTATGGATCAAAAACGACTGACTCATCTGCGTCAACTGGAGGCGGAGAGTATCCATATTATCCGCGAAGTGGCGGCAGAGTTCTCCAACCCGGTGATGATGTATTCCATCGGTAAAGACTCCTCGGTGATGCTGCACCTGGCGCGCAAGGCCTTTTACCCGGGCACGCTGCCGTTCCCGCTGCTGCACGTTGATACCGGCTGGAAATTCCGCGAGATGTACGAATTCCGCGACCGCACGGTGAAGAACATCGGTGCCGAGCTGCTGATCCACCGTAACCCGGAAGGGGTGGCGATGGGCATTAACCCGTTCGTCCACGGCAGCGCCAAGCACACCGACATCATGAAAACCGAAGGTCTGAAGCAGGCGCTGGACAAGTACGGCTTTGACGCCGCCTTCGGCGGTGCCCGCCGTGACGAAGAGAAGTCGCGCGCCAAAGAGCGTATCTACTCGTTCCGCGACCGCTTCCACCGCTGGGACCCGAAAAACCAGCGCCCGGAGCTGTGGCACAACTACAACGGCCAGATCAACAAAGGCGAAAGCATCCGCGTGTTCCCGCTCTCCAACTGGACCGAGCTGGATATCTGGCAGTATATCTTCCTGGAAAATATCGAGATTGTTCCGCTGTACCTGGCCGCCGAGCGTCCGGTGCTGGAGCGTGACGGCATGCTGATGATGATCGATGACGATCGCATCGACCTGCAGCCGGGCGAGAAGATCGAACAGCGTAAGGTGCGTTTCCGCACCCTCGGCTGCTGGCCGCTGACCGGTGCCGTTGAGTCGGAAGCCGGCACGCTGCCGGAGATCATTGAAGAGATGCTGGTTTCCACCACCAGCGAACGCCAGGGGCGGATGATTGACCGCGATCAGGCCGGCTCCATGGAGCTGAAGAAACGCCAGGGTTATTTCTAAGGAGCCGTCATGAACACCATTATTGCACAACAGATCGCTGACCAGGGCGGCGTGGAAGCCTGGCTGCACGCGCAGCAGCATAAGAGCCTGCTGCGGTTTCTCACCTGCGGCAGCGTCGATGACGGCAAAAGCACGCTGATTGGCCGCCTGCTGCACGATACGCGGCAGATCTATGAAGACCAGCTCTCGACGCTGCATAACGACAGCAAGCGCCACGGCACCCAGGGCGAGAAACTTGATCTGGCGCTGCTGGTCGACGGCCTGCAGGCCGAACGCGAGCAGGGCATCACCATTGACGTGGCCTACCGCTATTTCTCTACCGAGAAGCGCAAGTTCATCATTGCCGACACCCCTGGCCACGAGCAGTACACGCGTAATATGGCCACCGGTGCCTCAACCTGTGACCTGGCGATCCTGCTGATCGACGCGCGTAAAGGCGTACTGGATCAGACCCGTCGCCACAGCTTTATCTCCACGCTGCTGGGGATCAAACACCTGGTGGTGGCGGTGAACAAAATGGACCTGGTTGACTACAGCCAGGAACGTTTTGAGCAGATTAAGCAGGAGTATCTGGACTTCGCCGGCCAGCTGCCTGCCGACCTTGATATCCGCTTTGTGCCGCTGTCGGCGCTGGAAGGGGAGAACGTGGCGGCACCGGGCGCGGCGATGAACTGGTACAGCGGCCCGACCCTGCTCGACGTGCTGGAGACCGTTGAGGTGCAGCGTGAGGCGCAACAGCAGCCGGTGCGCTTCCCGGTGCAGTACGTGAATCGCCCGAACCTCGACTTCCGCGGTTACGCCGGTACGCTGGCCTCCGGGGTGATTGAGGTCGGCCAGCGCGTTAAGGTGCTGCCTTCCGGCGTCGAATCTTCCGTGGCGCGCATCGTCACCTTTGACGGCGACCTGCAGCAGGCGCACGCCGGTGAAGCCATTACCCTGGTACTGAAAGATGAGATCGACATCAGCCGTGGCGACCTGCTGGTGGACGCCGATGCCGACCTGCAGGCGGTGCGCGGCGCGTCGGTGGACGTGGTGTGGATGGCGGAACAGGCGCTAACGCCGGGCCAGAGCTTCGACGTTAAGATCGCCGGCAAGAAAACCCGCGCGCGGGTGGAAAAAATTCAGCATCAGGTGGAGATTAACAGCCTCGCGCAGCACGCGGCGGACACACTGCCGCTGAACGGCATTGGCCTGGTCGATCTGATCTTTGACGAACCGGTGGTGCTGGATCCGTATCAGCAGAACCCGGTCACCGGCGGTTTGATCCTGATCGACCGTCTGAGCAACGTCACCGTCGGTGCCGGCATGGTGCGCCAGCCGCTGGCGGAAACGGCACAGGCCGCGGGCAACTACAGCGCCTTTGAGCTGGAGCTGAACGCGCTGGTACGTCGTCACTTCCCGCACTGGAACGCACGCGATCTGCTGGGCGGTCAGTAATGGCCGAACACGACGACAACGTGGTGTGGCATTCGCACGCGGTAACGCGTGCGGAGCGGGAACAGCAGCGCGGCCATCAGGGCGCGGTGCTGTGGTTTACCGGGCTTTCCGGATCGGGTAAATCGACGGTGGCCGGGGCGCTGGAACAGGCGCTGCACCGTGCCGGCGTCAGCACCTATCTGCTCGACGGTGACAACGTGCGCCACGGCCTGTGCCGGGACCTCGGCTTCAGCGATGACGATCGCAAAGAGAATATCCGCCGGGTGGGTGAGGTGGCGAAGCTGATGGCTGACGCCGGGCTGGTGGTGCTGACCGCCTTTATCTCACCGCACCGCGCCGAACGGCAGATGGTGCGTGACCTGCTGGACGAAGGGCGCTTTGTCGAGGTGTTTGTCGACACGCCGCTGGCGACCTGTGAAGCGCGCGATCCGAAGGGGCTGTACAAGAAGGCGCGCGCCGGTGAGCTGCGTAACTTCACCGGCATCGACGCGGTGTATGAAGCGCCTGAACGACCGGAAATTCATCTGGATGGCGAACAATTGGTAACAACTTTAACCGTTCAACTGTTAGATCTGCTGCGCCAGCGCGATATTATCAAACCCTAAGACATTTCTGGCCTGCGCCGCTTTCAGGGGCAGCCGGGCGGGGGGCGGCACCGGCCGCTCCCCGATGGTCGTTAACGGGAAAGCTATGAATAACGTCACCCCCATGCTGGCAGGTAAAGAACAACACGAACGTCAGGAGACCTCCGGGTTATTCCCCGGCGGCGTGGCCGGATTTGCGTCCTGGTGGCTGGCGCTGGCCGTTCCCTTCCTGTTCTACGGCGCTAACACGCTGTTTCTGTTCCTCTACACCTGGCCGTTCTTCCTCGCGCTGCTGCCGGTTTCGGTATTTACCGGTATGGCGGCCTGCACCCTGCTGCGCGGCCACCTGTTCTGGTCCATACTGGTGACGGTGCTGGCGGTGTTTGGCCTGTTCTGGCTGCTGTTCAGCCTGCTGACCGGCTGGTAGCGGCCTGCCCTGCGTGTGAGCGCACGGTGCTGCGCGATTAAATTTTACCTGCACTCCGTGTGAGAGTGCATCGCTGCGTTACAAAATTTTACCCGCGTGGCGGGGTAATTCACGCCGTTTTGCTGTTTTTTAACGCAGTTTTATCGCCTGCGGCGCGAAAGCGCGGCTATTTCGCTGGCACAGTGGAGTCGTGCCGCAAGTTATGGGATGATTGAGCCGTTTTTCAGGGGGCGGGATGGGAAAACTTACGCTGCTGTTACTTGCACTTCTTGGCTGGCTGCAATATTCGCTCTGGCTGGGCAAGAACGGCATACACGACTATACGCGGGTTAACGGTGATGTTGCTGTGCAACAGGCCGGTAACGCCAAGCTAAAAGCACGCAACGATCAGCTGTTTGCCGAAATCGACGATCTTAACGGCGGTTCGGAGGCGATTGAGGAGCGCGCACGCAACGAGCTGGGGATGATTAAACCCGGTGAGGTATTCTATCGCCTGGTGCCGGACCAAAGTAAACGAACCGCGCAGCAGGGCCGACCAGCTAACCAGTAACTATAACGATGAACCCAGCCTCTTTTCCGCAGGTGATTGCCGTGGTCCCCGCTGCGGGGATCGGCAGCCGTATGCAGTCCGAGCGTCCGAAACAGTATCTCACCATCGCGGGCAAAACCATTCTGGAACACAGCCTGGCGGCGCTGCTGGCGCACCCGGCGGTCAGCCGGGTGATTGTCGCCATCAGCCCTGACGACCGCTGGTTTGCCGCGCTGCCGGCCGCCGGTGACCCGCGCATCAGCGTGGTCACCGGCGGCGGCCAGCGCGCCGATTCGGTGCTTTGCGGCCTGCAGGCGGCGGCAGGGGCTGACTGGGTGCTGGTGCACGATGCCGCGCGGCCGTGCCTGCACCTGGACGATTTAAGCCGCCTGCTGGCGCTGACCAGCACCAGCCAGACCGGCGGCATTCTGGCGGCCCCGGTGCGTGACACCATGAAGCGTTCCATGGCGGACGGCAGCATCGATCACACCGTCGAGCGTGAGGCGCTGTGGCACGCGCTGACGCCGCAGCTGTTCCCGCTGGCGCTGCTGCGCAACTGCCTGCAGCGCGCGCTAAGCGAGGGGGCAACCATCACCGATGAGGCCTCCGCGCTCGAGTACTGCGGCTATCGTCCCGAACTCGTCAGCGGCCGCAGCGACAACCTCAAGGTCACGCGACCGGAAGACCTCGCGCTGGCCGCCTTCTATCTGACCCAATTTGACCAACAGGAGCGCTAATGCGTATTGGACACGGTTTTGACGTACATGCTTTTGGCGGCCCAGGCCCGCTGATTATCGGCGGCGTGCGTATCCCTTACGAGAAAGGGCTGCTGGCCCACTCGGACGGTGACGTGGCGCTGCATGCGCTGACCGACGCGCTGCTCGGCGCGGCGGCGCTGGGCGACATCGGCAAGCTGTTCCCGGACACCGACGACGCCTACAAAGGCGCGGACAGCCGCGTGCTGCTGCGTGAGGCAATGCGCCAGATTGCCGCCAAAGGCTACCGCGTCGGCAACGTCGACGTGACGATTATCGCCCAGGCACCAAAGATGCTGCCGCACTCGCCGCAGATGCGCATCAATATCGCGGAAGATCTCGGCGTCCATATGGATCAGGTCAACGTCAAGGCGACCACCACCGAGAAGCTGGGCTTCACCGGCCGCGGTGAGGGCATCGCCTGTGAAGCCGTGGCGCTGCTGCTGAAGGCCGAATAATGGATCTCGCGAAGCAGGGCTACCTGTACGGTCAGCCGCAGGCCAGCGGCGTGCTCAAGGCCAGCCCGCAGGATTTTGTGGTGGTGGAAGATCTCGGCTACGCGCCGGACGGCGACGGCGAGCAGCTGCTGGTGCGCATCCGTAAAACCGGCTGCAACACCCGCTTTGTGGCCGAGGCGCTGGCGAAGTTTGTCAAAATTCACCCGCGCGACGTCAGCTTTGCCGGTATGAAGGACCGCCACGCGGTAACCGAGCAGTGGTTCTGCCTGCGCCTGCCGGGTAAAACCACGCCGGATATGCGCGACTTCGTGCTGGAGGGGGTTGAGGTGCTGGAGAGCGCGCGCCACCGCCGCAAGCTGCGCACCGGCGCACTGCAGGGCAACGCTTTCACCCTGGTGCTGCGCGACATTGACGACCGTGACGCCGCCGAACGGCGGCTGCAGCAGATCGCCGCCGGCGGCGTACCGAACTACTTCGGCAGCCAGCGCTTCGGCCACGGCGGCAGCAACCTGCTGATGGCGCAGCGCTGGGCGGCAAATGAGATCCAGGTGCGCGAGCGCAACAAGCGCAGCTTCCTGCTCTCCGCCGCGCGCAGCGCGATGTTTAATCAGGTGGTCAGCGACCGTCTGGCGCAGCAGAGCGGGTTAACCCATGTATTGCCGGGCGACGCGCTGCAGCTGACCGGGCGCGGCAGCTGGTTTGTCGCCGACGCCGCCGAGCTGGAAAGCTTACAGCAGCGCGTTAACGCCGGTGAGCTGCGAATTACCGCACCGCTGCCGGGCAGCGGTGAACCCGGCCCGCTGCATGACGCGCTGGCGTGCGAGCAGCAGAGCCTGGCCGGTCAGGAGCCGCTAATCGCGCTGCTGACCCGTGAGAAGGTCGACGCCGCCCGCCGCGCCATGCTGGTGGTGCCGCGTGACCTGCGCTGGACATGGCAGGACGACCACACGCTGGCGCTGAACTTCTGGCTGCCGGCCGGCAGCTTTGCCACCAGCGTGGTGCGCGAGCTGCTGCGGATCGGGGATGATGCTAACGGGGCGGATGAGTAATCCCGCTCTCTGCGCAACGCGGTGATGCGTTTATCAGGCCTGCATGAAAATGCAGGCCTTTTTACTGCCCGTCATTCACTCGCGGTGAGAGGGATATCGCCTGGGCCACGTCGGCGGTGACATCTGCTGGCCGGGAGCAGGGCTTTCAGCCTGGCTCAACGGCTGAGTTCACCGGTTCTTTATCAGCGTACCGTTAATCACCGTACAGCTGATGGCAAACAGCTCATCGCGCTGGTAAAACACCACCTCATCGCTGACCCAGTCGGCCAGCACCGGGAAACCGGTTTTGAAGTTAAACCGCGGCAAAATATCGTTATCTTTTATGACGGCGCGCAGCCCGGTGAGCCACAGCCTGCCCTCGGCGATCTGCCAGTCGGCGGTGTAACCGCGCCAGCAGCAGCTGACGGTATCGTTAAGATCGCGCGTCACCTTAATGCAGTGCGTCCGGATATAACTGTTCAGCGGCTCGCTGCGCAGCAAAAACGTCTGGCCGTCGAGGTGCAGACGATCTTTCATCTGATCCGTCATCGGACGGACCTGCCGTTGATGCCCGCCTGCGGCGCTTCACCGAAAAACCGGTCTACCCCCAGCAACGGCTGCGCCCGGTGGCCGTACATCGATTTCGAGACCAGATAGCCGACGATGGTGCAGCGTGCCATCAGGCATTTCTCATCGGGGAACCCGGCTTTAACCATGCTGTAGTAGAGCTGATTCAGCCCGTCGATAATCTGATCGGCGGCGGTGCCCTCCTTCACCCGCTCCAGCCCGCCACCGTAAATGGAGTATGGGATGCCGGTACGGGTGACAAAATCGCGTACGTACTGCGGCGTGCTGTTGCTGGCGGCCTCCAGTTCATACTCGATCACCTGGCTGGTCGCCCCGGATGCCTTACAGACTGCGGCATAAAAGCGGCAGCCGGCCAGCAGGGTCATAAACGGCAGGCCGTCGGCATCCTGGCTGCGCAGGGTAAACTCCGCCAGGTGGATGGTGCCAAGCCCGGCGCGGTCCGCCGCCTCCAGCATAAACAGCAGCTCGTTAGCCTGCGGATGGCCGCCCATCGCCGCCTTGTAATAGCAGTCGGCAGCGATATCGATATCATAAGGGGTGATATGCCCGGCGGCGTAGATCAGCGCCAGATTGTAATAGGCGGAGATATGGCCGCCCGCGGCCGCCCGGCTCAGCAAAGGGTGAGCCTCGTACCAGTTGCCCTGCGACAGCGCGATAACGCCATCTTCATAAGCCTGTTCGGTAGCCTGGTCACTGCTTTTAAAAAAGGGATTGCGGAAAAGCGCCATCGCATAGGCCTGCTGGAGAATATTGTCAGCTATTTTGTGAGCAGGGGCGCAGAAAAACAACTACCAGAAATGAAACCTGTCGCAAAAATGGCCTGGTGAAGCTGCGCGCCGCCACCGGCAGAGTGTGAGCGGAAACATGACCGCGGCCGCCAAAGCTGCGCAGCGAACGCGCAGTCAGCCTGCGTCGGGTTTAAAACCAGAAACTTACACCTACCGCCCGGCGCGTCATCCAGCTAAAATGCAGCAATCAACCCGCCCTCGGCAGGTGTCCATCAGATAAGCGCTCTGCGTTTCCCTGCCGGGCAAGCACCCCTGCGCCGACGGTTTGGCTATCTTTAAATCAACAGGTTAGGTGTTTAATGCGCATATTGCTGAGTAACGATGACGGTATCCACGCGCCGGGTATACAGGTGCTGGCAAAGGCGCTGCGCGAATTTGCCGAGGTACAGGTTGTTGCTCCCGATCGCAACCGCAGCGGGGCCTCCAACTCGCTGACGCTGGAGACGCCGCTGCGCACCTTCACCCACGCCAACGGCGACGTGGCGGTGCTGGCCGGTACGCCGACCGACTGCGTCTATCTTGGGGTGAATACGCTGATGCGGCCGCGGCCGGATATCGTGGTCTCCGGCATCAACGCCGGGCCCAACCTCGGCGATGACGTGATCTACTCCGGTACGGTGGCGGCGGCGATGGAGGGGCGTCACCTCGGGCTACCGGCGCTGGCGGTCTCGCTGAACGGCTTTGAGCACTATGAAACGGCGGCTGCCGTCACCTGTTCGATCCTGCGCGGCCTGCAGCGCGAACCGCTGCGCACCGGGCGTATCCTCAATATCAATGTGCCGGACCTGCCGCTGGATCAGATCAAAGGCATCCGCGTTACCCGCTGCGGCAGCCGCCACCCGAGCGATCGGGCGATCCCGCTGGAGGACCCGCGCGGCCACACGCTGTACTGGATTGGCCCGCCGGGCGATAAGCTGGATGCCGGCCCGGGCACCGACTTTGCCGCCGTGGATGAAGGCTATGTCTCGGTGACCGCGCTGCACGTTGACCTGACCGCCCACGCGGCGCAGGAGGTGGTGGCTGCGTGGCTGAGCAACGTGGAGGTGGGTACTGAATGGTAAGTGGCCGCACCGAGTCGCTGTTGCTGCTGCTGCGCCAGCAGGGCTTTAACGATGAGCTGCTGTTAAAGGCCATCGAAGAGGTGCCGCGCGAGCGCTTTGTCGACGAAGCCTTCGAACATAAGGCGTGGGAGAATATGGCGCTGCCGATCGGTTCCGGCCAGACCATCTCCCAGCCCTATATGGTGGCGCGCATGACCTCGCTGCTGGAGCTGAACCCGGCTTCGCGGGTGCTGGAGATCGGCACCGGTTCCGGCTACCAGACCGCGATTCTGGCCCACCTGGTCGAACACGTCTGTTCGGTGGAGCGAATTAAAGGGCTGCAGTGGCAGGCCAAGCGCCGCCTGAAGCAGCTCGACCTGCATAACGTCTCCACCCGCCACGGCGACGGCTGGCTGGGCTGGCCGTCGCGCGGGCCCTTTGATGCGATCATCGTCACCGCCGCCCCGCCGGAGATACCTAAGGCGCTGCTCAACCAGCTGGATGAAGGCGGCATTATGGTGCTGCCGGTTGGTGAAGATCAGCAGGTGCTGCAGCGCATTCGTCGCCACGGCGGCGAGTTTAAGGTTGAAACCATCGAAGCGGTGCGTTTTGTGCCGCTGGTGCAGGGTGATCTCGCCTGAGTTCCAGGACATTTCTATACAACTGTTTCATGGCAGCTTCCGAATGATGTTGCTAGTATCTGATAACTTTGCGCATCAGGGCGGTGGCCCGGATGGTGTCGCGGTTTACACATTAAAAGAAGTATTGCCGTAATGGGGGATAGATGAGCACGGGAAGCCCAGGATTTAAGTTACGCCGTATTGCAGCGGTGACAGTGGTTGGATTTTGGCTGGCGGGCTGTTCCAGCGACAATACGCAGGCCCCCATCAGTTCCGTTGGCGGTAATGATTCCGGCCGCATGCTCGGCGGGAGTCCGGGTGGCAATATCAGCAGCGCGAACAGCGGTGGCGGCGGTGGCGGTGGTTTTATTCCCGCGCGTCCGCCTTCAATGTCGTCCTCTTCGTCCGGCGGCATGGCCAGTTCAGCCCCGGCCCAGAACGTGGTGACCGAAAACGGTCGCATTGTGTACAATCGCCAGTATGGGAATATTCCGAAAGGTAGCTACGGCGGCGACACCTATACCGTTAAACGTGGCGATACTCTGTTCTATATTGCGTGGATTACCGGCAACGATTTCCGCGATCTGGCACAGCGCAATAACGTCGCCGCGCCTTACGGGCTCAACGTTGGCCAGCAGTTACAGGTGGCTAACGGCTCAGGTACGCCGATCACCGGCGGTAACGCGATCACCACTGCCGATGCGAAAGCCGGTGGGGTAACGCCGCCACCGGTCAGCTCACAAATCGCTCAGCAACCTGTTGCGCGCCAACCCGTAATTACGTATTCTGAGGATTCAGATACGTCAAGCGGGGGCAAAATGCTGCCTTCGTCCGGTACAACTGTTGCAACGACAACAGCACCGGTTACCGCCCCAACCGTCAGCAGTACAACGGACAGCTCCACCCCGGTGGGCAGCTGGCGTTGGCCGACCGACGGTAAGATTATCGATAACTTCTCTGCTTCCGAAGGAGGCAACAAAGGTATCGACATCGCGGGGTCGCGTGGTCAGGCCGTCGTCTCCACCGCCTCAGGTCGTGTGGTTTATGCCGGTAATGCCCTGCGCGGTTACGGTAATCTGATTATCATCAAACATAATGATGATTATCTGAGTGCCTATGCCCATAACGACACGATGCTGGTTCGCGAACAACAAGAAGTGAAAGCGGGCCAGAAGATCGCCACCATGGGCAGTACCGGAACCAGTTCGGTGAGGCTGCACTTTGAAATTCGTTACAAGGGGAAATCCGTAAACCCGCTGCGCTACTTGCCGCAGCGATAGTCCGGCAGAACCTTGCAGTTCTGCCCTTGGATCACGGGTAGGAGCCGCTTATGAGCCAGAATACGCTGAAAGTTAACGATCTAAATGAAGACGCGGAATTCGACGAAAACGGAGCTGAGATTTTTGATGAGAAGGCTCTTGTCGGAAACGAACCTGGTGATAGCGATTTAGCTGAAGAAGAGTTGTTGTCACAGGGTGCAACGCAACGCGTTCTGGATGCGACACAGCTTTATCTGGGAGAGATTGGTTACTCTCCACTATTAACGGCTGAAGAAGAAGTCTTCTTCGCTCGCCGTGCCCTGCGGGGGGACGTACCTTCACGTCGCCGCATGATTGAAAGCAACCTGCGCCTGGTGGTGAAGATTGCCCGTCGTTACAGCAATCGTGGTCTGGCCCTGCTGGACCTGATTGAAGAAGGTAACCTCGGCCTGATCCGCGCGGTAGAGAAGTTTGACCCCGAAAGAGGGTTCCGCTTCTCCACCTATGCCACCTGGTGGATCCGTCAGACGATTGAACGGGCGATTATGAATCAAACCCGTACCATTCGCCTGCCGATCCATATCGTGAAAGAGCTGAACGTTTACCTGCGTACCGCACGTGAACTGTCACACAAGCTCGATCATGAGCCAAGCGCGGAAGAGATTGCGCAACAGCTGGACAAGCCCGTTGATGACGTCAGCCGCATGCTGCGCCTCAATGAGCGCATTACCTCAGTTGATACGCCGTTAGGCGGGGATTCTGAAAAAGCGCTGCTGGACATCCTGGCCGATGAGAAAGACAACGGCCCGGAAGACACCACGCAGGACGATGATATGAAGCAAAGCATCGTCAAATGGCTGTTCGAACTGAACGCCAAGCAGCGCGAAGTACTGGCGCGTCGTTTCGGTCTGTTAGGCTATGAAGCGGCAACGCTGGAGGATGTGGGTCGTGAAATCGGTTTGACCCGTGAACGTGTTCGTCAGATTCAGGTTGAAGGCCTGCGTCGCCTGCGTGAAATCCTGCAGGCACAGGGGCTGAGTATTGAAGCCCTGTTTCGCGAGTAACGCTGCATCAGTCTAAGGTAATGCCAAAAAAAGCGATGACCCCGGTCATCGCTTTTTTTATTGCCTGTTCATACACCCATCCTTCAGGCAATGCTTCTGCACTGGCTGCTCTTATGCATCCCAGTCACAGCGTTTTCTCTGTGACTGGAGATTGATTCGTTCGCCGCCCTGAAACAGCCTGCAGGATGCTATGTATAGCGCGCTACACCAGCGCTTTCAGCCGGTAGATCCACTCCAGCGCCTGGCGCGGCGACAGCGAGTCGGCATCCAGCGCTTCCAGCGCTTCCACCGCCGGCGAGGTCTCTTCCACCAGCAGCGGCAGCTGCGAGCCGTCCGCTTTACTGGCTGCGGCGGCACCGGAGAGCGCCTCCAGCTCTTTAAGCTTGTGCCGCGCCCGTTTGATCACCTCTTTTGGCACCCCGGCCAGCGCCGCCACGGCCAGACCGTAACTCTTGCTGGCCGCGCCGTCCTGCACGCTGTGCATAAAGGCGATGGTGTCGCCGTGCTCCACGGCGTCGAGATGCACGTTGGCCACGCCCTCGATCTGGTCCGGCAGGGTGGTCAGCTCAAAGTAGTGGGTGGCAAACAGCGTCATCGCCTTAATGCGGTTGGCCAGGCTTTCGGCGCAGGCCCAGGCCAGCGACAGGCCGTCGTAGGTGGAGGTGCCGCGGCCAATCTCATCCATCAGCACCAGGCTCTGCTCGGTGGCGTTGTGCAGGATATTGGCGGTTTCGGTCATCTCCACCATAAAGGTTGAGCGGCCGGAGGCGAGGTCGTCGGCGGCCCCGACGCGGGTGAAGATGCGATCCACCGGGCCGATCGTCGCCTGCTCCGCCGGCACAAAGCTGCCGATACAGGCCATCAGCACGATCAGCGCCGCCTGGCGCATATAGGTACTTTTACCGCCCATATTCGGCCCGGTGACCACCAGCATCCGGCGCTTCGGCGACAGCGACAGCGGGTTGGCGATAAACGGCTCTTTCAGCACCTGCTCGACCACCGGGTGACGGCCGCCGGTAATCTTAATGCCCGGCGCGTCGCTCAGCGTCGGGCAGCTGTAGTTCAGCGCCCAGGCACGCTCGGCCAGGTTGCTCAGCACGTCCAGTTCGGCCAGCGCGGCGGCGCTCTCCTGCAGCGCTTCCAGATGCGGCAGCAGCAGGTCCAGCAGCTGTTCGTACAGCGCCTTCTCCAGCGACAGCGCCTTGCCTTTCGAGGTCAGAACCTTGTCTTCGTACTCTTTCAGCTCGGGAATAATGTAGCGTTCGGCGTTTTTCAGCGTCTGGCGGCGCACGTAGTGGATCGGCACCTGGTGGCTCTGGCCGCGGCTGACCTGAATGTAGTAGCCGTGGATGGCGTTAAAGCCGACCTTTAGCGTATCCAGCCCGAGCTTTTCGCGCTCGCGGATCTCCAGCCGGTCGAGGTAGTCGGTAGCCCCGTCGGCCAGCGCCCGCCACTCGTCCAGCTCGGCGTTGTAGCCGGGGGCAATCACCCCGCCGTCGCGGACCAGCACCGGCGGCGCTTCAATCACCGCCTGCTCCAGCAGCGTGCGCAGTTCGGCAAAGTCGCCCATCTTATCGCGCAGCGCCTGCAGGTGTTCGGTCTGTTCGTCGGCCAGCAGCAGGTTGAGCTGCGGCAGCTGCTGGAAGGCGTGGCGCATGCGTGCCAGATCGCGTGGCCGCGCGGTGCGCAGCGCCAGGCGCGCCAGAATACGCTCCAGATCGCCCACCTGACGCAGCAGCGGCGACAGCTCCTCGCTGAAGCTCTGTAGCGCGCTGATGCTCTGCTGGCGGCGGGTAATGGTGGTCGGGTTGCGCAGCGGCAGGTGCAGCCAGCGCTTGAGCATGCGGCTGCCCATTGGCGTAACGGTTTTATCCAGTACCGCGGCCAGGGTGTTCTCCACGCCGCCGGCGAGGTTCTGGGTGATCTCCAGATTACGGCGGGTGGCGGCGTCCATAATGATGCCGTCCTGCTGGCGCTCCATGGTCAGCGAGCGGATGTGCGGCAGCGAGGTGCGCTGGGTATCCTTCACGTACTGCAGCAGGCAGCCGGCCGCGCGCAGCGCGTGGTGCGCCTGCTCAACGCCAAAGCCGCTCAGGTCGCGGGTGGCAAACTGCAGATTCAGCTGCTGGCGGGCGGTATCCAGCTCGTACTCCCACTGCGGGCGGCGGCGCAGGCCGCGGCGGTTCTCAATCAGCGACATGGCGCCAAACTCTTCCGGATAGAGCAGCTCGGCCGGGTTGGTGCGCTGCAGTTCGGCGGCCATGGTTTCCAGGTCGGCCGGTTCGGCCAGGCGGAAGCGGCCGGAGCTGATATCCAGCGTGGCGAATCCAAAGCCGCGCGGGCTCTGCCAGATGGCGGCCAGCAGGTTGTCCTGGCGCTCGTTAAGCAGCGCCTCATCGCTGATGGTGCCGGGCGTCACGATGCGCACCACTTTACGCTCGACCGGGCCTTTGCTCAGCGCCGGGTCACCAATCTGTTCACAGATCGCCACCGACTCACCCAGCTGCACCAGTTTGGCCAGATAGTTCTCCACCGCATGATAGGGCACCCCGGCCATCGGGATCGGCTCACCGGCCGAGGCACCGCGTTTGGTCAGCGAGATCTCCAGCAGCTGCGAAGCGCGTTTGGCGTCATCGTAGAACAGCTCATAGAAGTCACCCATGCGGTAGAACAGCAGGATCTCAGGATGGTCCGCTTTCAGGCGCAGATACTGCTGCATCATCGGGGTATGGGCGGTGAGTTTAGGGGTATCGTTCATGCGCTTTTTTTACTTAGTCCATTGAAATGTAAGAGGCTTAATGGCGTGAGTTGTGATTATAGGTGGCCATTTTCCGGTTGCGGTTAGTGTAACGTAGCCGGCCTGAAACTGACACCCGTAAAACCGGAAGGCGTCTCGCATAGCGAGGAAAACGTCAGGCTTTCCCCCCCTTTTGTCAGCTGTCGCACCCGCTGCGCTACTCGCGGGTTGACCAGCTAAACGGCTGCCCGATATAAGCGCGTAGCGCATCCATAAAGATGCTCACCCGCGCGGGCGGGTTTCGCAGCGCGCGCAGCGCATAGATCCCCGTTGATGCGGCAGCCCGATCGGACCATTCCGGGCAGATTTGCGTCAGTACACCGGCCTGAATATCGGGGCCAGCCACCCAGTCGGGCAGATATGCAATGCCCAGACCTTCGATAGCGGCAAGGCGCATCGCTTCGAAATCATCGCAGCCGAAAACGGGCTGAGCATGGCTGCTGCAGCGTGCCGGATGGCCGAGCACATCGCTCCAGCGCAGCAGGTCGGCCCCGTGCAGTTTGTCGATAAGGCGATGAGCGGCAATCTCGTTCAGCGCCACCGGCGTGCCGGCGCGGGCAAGGTATGCCGGGCTGGCGCAGAGGACGCGGGTCTGTATGGCGATGCGCGTACCAATCAGCGTGCTGTCTGCCATATCGCCGATGCGTATTACCACGTCAAGCCGCTCCGCTACCGGGTCGGCGATCCGCTCCGTCAGGTCCAGTTCAACGTTCAGGTCAGGATACTGGCGGGCAAGTTGCCCCATCACCGGCAATACGTAGCGCTTACCAAACGTCGGATAACAGGCAACGCGCAGCGTGCCGGTCACGTCACCCTTCATCGAGGCCAGTTCCTGGCGGGCATCATCCAGAGAATCGAGTATCTGCCGCGCGCGGACCAGCAGCGCTTCGCCGGCATCGGTCAGCGTCAGGTGGCGGGTGGAGCGTAAGAACAGCGGCGTTTCAAGGTAGGATTCCAGCGCGTCTATCTGCCGGCCGACCGAAGAGGGCGTGCGCCCGCGCCGACGGCCTGCGCCGGAGAAACTGCTCTCCCTAGCGACATCAACAAATACGCCTAAAAACTCAGCAAACTTTTCTGACTGCATCTGTGCATTCTTTGCATAGCTGTTGTGGGTGATGGCTATCTTATCAGCAATACGCATCTCCCTTAAGCTTCTCCTCACCAGTAAGAGATTACCGATTTATTCTGAGAGGAAGCCCTTATGCAAACGCAACAGTATGATCCACTTTATCTTTTCATCAACGGCCAGTGGCTGACTGCCGAAGACCGTGACACCCTGGCGGTGATCAATCCGGCAAACGGCAAAACCCTCGGCCGCCTGCCAATGGCAACCCACACCGACCTGAATCAGGCGCTGGTGACCGCCCACGACAGTTTTAACCTGTGGCGTAACACCGTGCCGGATCAGCGCGCCCGCATTATGAAAAAAGCCGCCGCTCTTATGCGCGATCGGGCGGAGCATATTGCAACGCTGATGACGCTGGAAGAGGGCAAGCCGCTGGCGGAAAGCCGTGACGAAGTCCAGCGCGCGGCGGACTACTTTGAATGGTTCGCTGAAGAAGCGCGTCGTATTGATGGCCGCGTGGTGCCTGCTAACCGCCCAGGTGTGCAGCAGCTGGTTAAGCGGCAGGCGATTGGCCCGGTGGCGGCGTTTACCCCGTGGAACTTCCCGGCCATTACGCCGGCCAGGAAACTCTCCGCCGCGCTGGCAGCAGGCTGCAGCGTGATCCTCAAACCCGGCGAAGAGAGCCCGGCAACGGCGCTGGCGCTGGCGCGCTGCCTGGATGATGCGGGTTTGCCGAAAGGCGTGCTGCAAATCGTGTTCGGCGTCCCTGACAAGGTTTCAGCAAAACTTATCGCTTCGCCGATTATCCGCAAGGTTGCCTTTACCGGTTCCGTTCCTGTGGGGCGCTTACTGTCTGAACGCGCCGCGGCGGGTGTGAAACCGATCTCGCTTGAGCTGGGCGGTCACGGGCCGGTGCTGGTCTTTGAGGATGCCGATATAGAGGCGGCCGCGGCGGACGGTGCGGCAAACCGCTTCCGCGGCACCGGGCAGATTTGTATCTCCTCAACGCGTTTCCTGATCCAGCGCGGTGCTTATGACCGCTTCGTCGGGCGCTTTGTGGCGGCCACCCGGGAACTGGTAATCGGTGACGGTATGGTGCAGGGCACTCAGGTAGGGCCACTGGCCAACGAACGGCAGCTGGAGAAAATGGCCGCGCTGGTCGACGACGCGGTAGCACAGGGGGCGGTAGTGCTGACCGGCGGGAAACGCCTCGATCGTCCCGGCTTCTTCTTTGAGCCCACCGTACTGGCCAACGTGCCGCTGAGCGCCCGCATCATGCACGAGGAGCCGTTTGGTCCGATCGCCGTGATGCGTCCGTTTGACACCATCACCGACGGCCTTGAAGAGGCAAACCGGCTGCCTTACGCGCTGTCTGCCTACGCCTTTACCCGCAACGCGCGGACCGCACTTGACGTCGGGGACGGGCTTGAGGCCGGCATGATTGGCATTAATCAGTACCGCATCATCGCCACTGAACTGCCGTTTGGCGGCATGAAAGAGAGCGGTCACGGTTCCGAAGGCGGGCGTGAAGGGATTGCCCCCTATCTGACCAACAAATTCATCAGCCAGATCTGAACAGTTAAGCGGAGAATATCATCATGAAACCTATCGACTTTACCAGCCCGCGCGCCGCCGCACGCCCGTTTACGCCTAAACTTGCGGATTTTGTTGAGCAGCCGCTTTACTCCGGGGTCTGGGCCGATCCGGCGCTGGCACCGCGCGATCGCAGCCTGATTACCATCGCCTGCCTGATCGCGCTGAACCATGCGAATGAGCTACCTGCACATCTGCGTCGTGGCATAGAAAACGGCCTGACCGAGTCGGAACTGAGTGAGGTCATCACGCATCTGGCATTTTACGCCGGCTTCCCGGCGGCGATCACCGCTTCTGCCTGTGCGAACGCCACCTTTGCAGAAACCCGATAATGACGTGCCGCCGGTCTGTCACCCACAGACGGCGGCATCACATCACTGAATTAACGGAACAGACAATGATGAAAGCCATCACCTTTGAAGAATTTGGCACGCCGGACGTACTGAAACTGGCAGAAGTGGAAAAACCTCAGCTGCGCCCGGAGGATCTGCTGATACGTACCTACGCTGCCGGGGTCAACCGCGCCGATCTGACCCACCGTAAAGGGGGGTATGGCCGCCCTGATTTTGGTGATTCGACCCTTATGGGGCTGGAAATCGCCGGAGAGGTGATTGCAACAGGCGATGCGGTCACCGGCTACCGGCCAGGTGACCGCGTGATGGGGATCGTCGGCGGCGGCGCGTACGCGGAATACTCGCGCATTGATTACCGCATGGCGATGCCGATCCCCGATAACCTTGATTATATTCAGGCGGCGGCGATTACCGAGGTGTTTGTCACCGCGCATGAAGCGCTGATACACCTCGGAAAATTAACAGCCGGAGAATCGGTTTTGATTCACGCCGGGGCGGGCGGAGTAGGAGGGGCCGCGGTCCAGCTGGCGCGCGCGACCGGGGCGACCATTTTTACCACCGTAAAAGCGGCTAATCAGGAGCAGGCCCGCCTGCTGGGGGCAGACTGGCTTATTGACTACCAGAATGAGGACTTCGCAGAGGTGGTGCATAAGGCAACCGACGGTAAGGGGGTGGATCTGATCCTCGACTTTATTGGCGCACCTTACTTTGAACGTAATATTAACGCGCTCGCTTTTGGCGGACGCCTGATTCAGATTGGCATTATGGGCGGCATTGATAACGCTAAAATTCCGCTCGACCGGCTGTTATACCGTCATCTGCACATTGCAGGCACGGTGATGAAATCACGTTCGCAGGACGTTAAGCATGCCATGTCCCGCAGATTCCGCGAGCACTGGCTGGCGAGCTTTGCAAACGGCGTGCTGATCCCCGTTATCGACAGCGTATATCCTTTGTCAGATGCGGCGGCTGCGCATCGGCGTATGGAGGCCGGGCTGAACGTTGGGAAAATTGTTCTGAAGATGGATTGATCTGATAACTGTCAATGTCTACCCGGCCCATTGTTCAGGGAAACCCTCAGCTATCAGCGCATGCTCAATGCTGAGCGGGTTAATAAACCTGCAGGGGGGACACAAAGTGGGGCGGGAAAGTGGCGAAATTCCGATGAACAGGGCAGGGGAAAGCTATTTTGAAGTGCGGCCAGATGAATGATACGCTGGACAGAAGCCGTGAATTTACAGAGAAAGACGGGTATAATTATTGGCAGTGATTTATTAACCGAAACGTGGCTGATGGGAGTGATAATGAGCGAAATTAAAAAAACACAGGCACCCTATGCTGTGCCGTCCCGTGCAGATATTGCCCGCTCTGTTGCCACCTCTACGGCGGTAGAGACCGGTCAGTCATCCGCTAAGATCGAAGCCTCACTTGAAGAAACTCGTAAGAGGTTTTCTCATCTCCGGCTGGCGGTTTAGTCGTTTCTCAATGCTTGCCTGACCCAGTGCTTCATGGGGGCGTAGTTCATTGACATACCGGCATGGATAGCTGAAACATAGCCGGTCTTATTTTGCTCCCAGCTTCGATAATCCAGAGGTTTATATCCTCCCTGAACTGCCATCACATCGGCTAACAACCGCGACAAACGCCCGTTTCCTTCCCTGAACGGATGAACAAGTATCAGTTCCACATGGACGATAGCAATAGCCGCGATAAGCTCTTCTTCTTCCAGGCCGCTGCAGGGCGTGTAGAGCGCAAGATATTTTTCATCGAATTCTTCAAGTAGTTTTGGAAGTTGTGCTGAAGGAGCAAACATAAACCCTCCCTTACTGATGTTGACCGATCTCTCCTGCCCGGCCCACTCATAAATGTTCCCTAGCCAGCGACGATGCCAGTTTTTTAACAGGGCAACATTAATTTTTCCTGTCGGGAATTTTTCTTCAAAAACAGAGTGGTAGAGTTTTTCTAACAGAATAAGTTCAGCGTCGTCAATTTCGTCAGTACGCGAGATTCCCAGCCTGTTAGCCAGAACTTGCTCACCTGAGTCTTTCTCAAACTGGCCTTCACTGTTGGAGACATGATACCGGTTCATGGCGATGTCCTGCGTTAATGAGAGGGAGGGGAAAACAGGAATACTATAACGCTACAGGGTTCTGACGTCTTAAACATGAGGATGATATTCGGGCAAAAGTTGGCTCAAAGGTCGTTATAAATCCCCCCCTGCCTAACGCACCATTACCTTTCAGAAATCCTCCGGCGTACTGATAATCTGCAACAGGAAGCACCACTCGCTAAAGGATTTGCGCCCAATGTCACCGATCGCTCGCATCACCCGATATTTACTGCTGACTATCGCCAGCCCGCTTTTACTTAGCGGCTGCCTGTTCCATGATTATTCCACTCCGCACGTTGACGGCACCCTCGCTAACGGGGGTAAACCCATTGTGGGTGCGGCTGTGACGTTAACGGATTTTTGTAAGCCAATAGCGACGTCGCAGACCGATACCAGCGGGCATTTTTCTCTTACACCTGACGGGCACTGGCAGCTGTTTATTCCTGTTGGGCCACAGGATCGTTTGATTCGTTGGGCGGTGGTTGTCGACAGTTCAGAGGGTGAACTCCAGCTGTACAGCAGCCAACGTTTTGGCGGCGTTTTCTCGGGGTACTCAGGCAGCGATCGCCTGACGCTGGCCTGCGATATTGCCGGTGCAGAAGTGGGCAAGCCGTTGCCGGAAACCATGGCATATTGCACACCTGTAACAGACAAAAGCGAAGCCCGGCGCTAAATCAGCCGGGCCTCGTGGTGATCCCGGCCAGATCCCGGCCGGGCTTACATCTTATCAGGCGTATCCGCTACGCCCTCTTACTCACTGCACATCAAACCTGTCCAGCTCCATCACCTTCGTCCACGCCGCGACAAAGTCGGCGACGAACTTCTGCTGCGCATCGTTGCTGGCGTAGACTTCGGCCACCGCGCGCAGGATCGAGTTGGAGCCAAACACCAGGTCGGCGCGGGTGGCGGTATAGCGCTGTTCGCCGCTCTGGCGGTCGCTGCCGCTGAACAGCTCGCTCGATCCTTCCTGCGCCTGCCAGCGGGTGCGCATATCCAGCAGGTTAACGAAGAAGTCGTTGCTCAGCACGCCTGGGCGCGCGGTCAGTACGCCGTGCTGGCTGCCGTCGAAGTTGGTGCCCAGCACGCGCAGGCCGCCGACCAGCACGGTCAGCTCCGGCGGGCTAAGGGTCAGCTGCTGGGCTTTGTCGATCAGCAGCGTTTCGGTCGACGAGCCGCCACGCACCCGGCGATAGTTGCGGAAACCGTCGGCCAGCGGTTCGAGCAGCGCGAAGCTCCCGACATCGGTCTGATCCTGGCGTGCGTCAACGCGGCCCGGCGTAAAGGGCACGTGGATGCTGATGCCGCCCGCCGCCGCGGCCTGTTCAATTGCCACCACGCCGGCCAGCACGATGACGTCGGCCAGCGAGACCTTGCCGGACGCCTGCTGGATCGCCTGCAGCTGCGGCAGCACGCGGGCGGCGGTGGCGTTCACCGCCCAGCCGTTCTGCGGGGCCAGCGCCAGGCGGGCACCGTTGGCACCGCCGCGCTTGTCGCCGCCGCGGAAGGTCGAGGCGGAGGCCCAGGCGGTCGCCACCAGATCACCGACGCTCAGCCCGCTGGCGGCGATCGCCACCTTCAGGCTGGCAATCTCTTCGGCGCCGGGCTGATGGCTGGCCGCCGGCAGCGGGTCCTGCCACAGCAGGTCTTCTTTTGGCACTTCCGGGCCGAGGTAGCGCGCTTTTGGCCCCATATCGCGGTGGGTCAGCTTGAACCAGGCGCGGGCAAAGGCTTCGTTAAACGACTGCGGATCGTTGAGGAAACGGCGGGAGATCTTATCGAACTCCGGATCGAAACGCAGCGTCAGGTCGGTGACCAGCATGGTCGGCTTGCGCTTCTGGCCGGGGTGGAACGGATCGGGGATGATCGCCTCGGCGTTGCTGGCCTCAAACTGGATCGCCCCCGCCGGGCTGTGGACCCGGGTCCACTCATATTTATACAGGTTCTCGAAGAAGTAGTTGCTCCACTGGGTCGGGGTTTGCGTCCACACCACTTCCAGGCCGGAGGTGATGGCATCCGCGCCGGCACCGCTGGCGTAGCTGCTGTTCCAGCCGAAGCCCTGCGCTTCCAGCGGGGCGGACTCCGGATCGACGCCGACGTGGCTGGCGGCTGCGGCACCGTGGGTTTTACCCAGCGTATGGCCGCCGGCGATCAGCGCGACGATCTCCTCGTCGTCCATGCCCATATTGCCGAAGGTGGCGCGGATCGCCGGGGCGGCCGAGGCGGGTTCGCCGCTGGCTTCCGGCCCTTCCGGGTTAACGTAGATCAGGCCCATTTCGGTGGCGCCGATCGGCGCGCTGGCCAGCGCTTCCGGATGGCGGTGCGCCAGCCACTCTTTCTCATCGCCCCAGTTGACGTCGAGATCCGGTTCCCAGACGTCTTCGCGCCCGGCGGCAAAGCCGAAGGTGCGGAAGCCGGCATTCTCCAGCGAGACGTTACCGGCGAGGATAAACAGGTCGGCCCATGAGATCTTCTGACCGTATTTCTGCTTCACCGGCCACAGCAGGCGGCGCGCTTTGTCGAGGCTGACGTTATCCGGCCAGGCGTTGAGCGGCGCAAAACGCTGCTGGCCACGGCCGGCGCCGCCGCGCCCGTCGATGGTGCGGTAGGTGCCGGCGCTGTGCCACGCCATGCGGATAAACAGGCCGATATAGCTGCCCCAGTCGGCAGGCCACCAGGACTGGGAATCGCTCAGCAGCGCTTTGATATCGCCCTTAAGGGCAAAGTAGTCGAGTTTACTGAATTCGCTGCGGTAGTCGAAGGCGGTGCCTAAAGGATTGGAACGTGAGGAGTGCTGATTCAGCAGTTCGACCTTCAGCTGGTTGGGCCACCAGTCGGTATTATTGGTGCCGCTGCCCGCACCGCGCGCCAGCACGCTTTTCTCATCAGACTGACCGTGAGGGAACGGACATTTTCCTGCGGGTACGGCGTTATTATTATCGCTATCGTGCTCGGTTGACATGCTCATGTTGGGCTCCGTTTGCTTCAGTGAATACCCCTACAATAACTGCCTCTTACTATAAGTGATAAACGTTACAACCGACCAATGTGATAGCCCGTGACTTAGGTAAATCTGCGGTGTCCGCCTTCGCCCACGCTGCATCCCATTTTTGAATTTTTCGTAAAAATACGATGCCTTTTTTAATTGAACGTTCAATTAATCACGCATATGCTGCGAAAACATCAGTAAATTAAGATTTTTTTGATGATTTTTGTTAAACGCAGCCGTTATCTCCCCCCTTATGGAAAACATCATGACAGTGATTCGTCAGCAACCCGATGAAAGTCCGCCCGCGCAGCGGCTTAACCTGCCGGTCTTTATCGGCTCCGCGGCGGTGATTACGCTGCTCAGCCTGCCGATCGTGCTGTACCCGGTCGCCAGTCAGCGTTGGCTGGAGCAGGCCCAGCAGTGGATGGCCGACGTGTTTGGCTGGTACTACATGCTGCTGATGGTGGTGTGCATGCTGTTTGTGTTCTGGCTGGCGCTGTCGCGCTTTGGCACGCTGAAGCTGGGCCATGAGCACGATGAGCCTGAATTCAGCTATTTATCCTGGGTGGCGATGCTGTTTTCCGCCGGGATCGGCATCGCGCTGGTCTACTACGGTGCCTACGAACCGCTCGACCACTTCCTGCAGCCGCCGGAAGGTAGCGGGGGTACGGTACAGGCGGCACGCAACGCCATGGTACTGACCTTCCTGCACTGGGGCCTGCACGGCTGGGCGCTGTATGCGCTGATTGCGACGGCGCTCGCCTGGTTTGCTTACCGCGGCGGGCGGCCGCTGGCGCTGCGTTCGGCGCTGTATGGCCTGTGTGGCGATCGTATTAACGGCTGGCCCGGCCATCTGGTGGACGGCTTTGGTATTCTGGTCACGGTGATTTCGATGGTGACCAATCTCGGCATTGGCGCGCTGCTGGTCAGCTCAGGGCTGAACTACCTGTTCCAGGTGCCGCAAACCTCTCTGGTCATCACCGGTCTGCTGGTGGCTATGATGGTGGTGGCAACGCTGGCGGCGGTCAGCGGGGTAGAGAAGGGGATAGCCATGCTGTCGCGCGTTAACGTGGTACTGCTGTGCCTGCTGCTGCTGTTTGTGTTTATCGCCGGGCCGACGCTGCACCTGCTCAACGGCCTGCTGCAGAACACCGGCGACTATCTCTCCGCGCTGGTGAGAAAAAGCTTCGATGTCTATCTCTATGGTCAGGCGCGGCACTGGCAGGGGATGTGGACGCTGTTTTACTGGGCGTGGTGGGTGTCATGGGCACCGTTCGTTGGCCTGTTTATCGCCCGTATCTCACGCGGGCGCACCGTGCGCCAGCTGATTTTCGGCGTGATGCTGATCCCGCTGGGCTTCACCCTCGCCTGGCTGTCGCTGTTCGGCAACACCGCCATTGCGCTGGTGCTGGAACAGGGTAATGCGCTGCTGGGAAGGGTGGCCCTGAACGACCCGCCGATGACGGTGTACCAGCTGCTGGCGTCGCTGCCGTGGACGCGGGTGACCGCCGGCTTTACCGTGGTAATCAGCTTCTTCCTGTTTCTCACCCCGGTCGACTCCGGCACCCTGATGATTGCTAACCTCTCCTCGCGCGGCGGCTCAATCCGCGATGATGCACCGGCATGGCTGCGGGTGTTCTGGGCGGTGGTGACCACCGTGGTGTGCTGTGCGCTGCTCTCTGCCGGCAGCTTCAACGCCATGCAGACCGCCGTGGTGCTGTGCGGCCTGCCGTTCTCGCTGGTGATCCTGCTGTATATCATTAGCCTGTACCGCGACCTGCAGCGCACGGAGCTGGCGTTGCCTGGCCCGCCGCGCTGACCCACTGCGCCCCGGCCGCCAGGCCGGGGCATAATACCTGCGGGCAGGCGGCGCTGCTTAACCGGTAACGCTGACCGTACGCGCCACGATCTCCCCTGCGGAGCAGCGATGCTGCTCAGCCAGCAACCCTGATCGAACGCGCCCCGGCTGCCTGACGTTGCCAACCCCGGGTTACCCGCCCGCCGCTGTCATCTTTTCTGACAATAATTCCCACAGCAGGCGCCGATATCCTATTAATATTGCGTCAGTTGTGCCGGAACCATTCCACCGTTATGCCCTCTAACGTCTGACTGACGGCGGAGACCGGTGCCCGCCCGCTCATACTGGCCGGCCGGGTTGCTGCACAGAACGGCCGGCAGGTGAACCCCATTTGGAGAAGCTATGCGTAAGTTAAACGTCATGTTGTGTTCCGCCGTTTTCTCAGTAGCGGCCCTTGCTACGACCTCAGTCGCCTTTGCCGCCGGTGAAGCCGACGCCCCGGCCGCCGCGCCTGAAACCAGCAGCGCGCCGGCGGCCGCAGATCAATCTGCTGCCCCAGCGCTTACCCCGGACGCTCCGGCAACCCCGCCGGTGCAGACCCCGCAGAGCCAGAACGCGCTTTCCGGCGCTGACGAGCAGGGCGCGGCGGCGGAAAGCCAGAGCAACCCGGCGGACCCGTATGAGGTGAAAACCTTCTTCGCCGATTTTAAACGCTTCACCCTCGGTGACGTGGTGCCGGACCTCTACCGCAGCAAAAAATATATTGTCAGCGACTGGAAAACCCGCCACCTGCCGGCACCGGAGGCCAGCAGCCACTGGACCTATATGGGCGGCAACTATGTGCTGATTACCGATGCAGAAGGGAAGATCCTGTCGGCTAAATCCGGCGAAATCTTCTACAAACAGTAACCGGCTACGCATTCTCCTCAGCTGATTATCCGTCCGCGCCTGCCGTATCGGCAGGCCGTTCCCGCTCTCTGATTTTTCCGATCTGGCAGGCCTTTTCTGCTCTCTGATTCTGTCGCTATAGCAGGCAGTTCCTGCCGCCTCTGATTCTGCTGCACTCGCAGGCCGTGCCTGACGCCTCTGATTGCGGTACTGAAAATCTGTTCCTGTTATCCCGATCCTGCCGCGCTGGCCGGACATTCCACTCGTTCGTAAGCCAGCCCCAGTTATTTTGACAGTGTAAGCCTTTACACTTCCTTGTCAGTTTATAGAAAACCACTATTTTTCAAGTTGTTGAGTCTTTTTTTAGCAACAGATTTGTTGACGTTTAGCACGGTTTTGTTCGCCAGGTGTAAATTTTAATTGCTAATAATTATCGTTTGTAAAATAATTATCATTCAGCTATATGGCATAACGTGATGATATGTAGCGTTTTTAGCTAAAAAGATTATTAACGGCACCAGGGGTTGGATGTGAAAAACTCACAGACGTTGACAGCAGACGGGTTTACGACGGGGGAGCGCTGGCCGGTGAAATGGCGGCTGCCCGGGGTAGTCACGCTGTCGATCCTGCTGCACGTGGCGCTGATCGTCGGCCTGCTGCGTGAAGAGCGGGTGCCGCCGCTGGTGATGGCCGGTAACGCCGGCGGCGCGGTGGCCTTCAGCGTGCTCAGCGCCAGCCACGGCCAGCCCGCAGCCGCGGCTTCATCACCACCTGTCGCCATGGCGGTGAACCCGTCCTCCGCGCTGCCCGCCGGCGCGTCCGCTGCGCAACCCACCGGTACGGCTGCTGGCGAGAGCGCACGCCCGCTGGCGACCGAAGTGACCCTGCCCGATCCGGAAATTGCTTTACCCCGTGCGCGCGAGGCCGCCCGTGATGCCGGGCTGAAAGCGGCGGCTTCGCGTCAGAAAAACGCCCAGCCCGTGGCGCCGCAGCAGGCCGCCGACCCCGAGCGCCGCACGGCCCGTCATAGCGAAAGCCAGGCGGCCCCGGTTAAGCCTGAGCGTCGGCCACTGAGCGACCGCCGCACTGATGCAGAGGCAACGCGCCAGGAGACCCCGGCGGTCGCTCCGTCGACAACGCGGCAGACCACGCCAGCGGCAACCCCGCCGGCCACCCGTCAGAGCGCATCAGTGGTTACCCAGGCGGCTAACCGGCAGGCCGAACGCTCGCCACGCGCGGTTGCGGAGGCTGCTCAGCCCAGCCGCCAGCCCACCGTCGTCAGACAGCCGGTTAGCGAGGCGGCCGTCGTCCGTAACGCTGCTGCGCAGAACGCGCCAACCACATCGACCCACGCCACCGCTCAGGCCAACGCCGTAACGGGTGGCCAGGCCGCAGCGGCCAGCGGCAGCTCCCGCCAGGCCGCCGGCAGCGCGCTGAACGCCGGCAGCAGCGACAGCGGCAACGCCGCGCGGGGCGCGGGCAGCAGCAATAACCAGAATTTCCGTGCGCTGCACCGGCGGGTCGATTATCCACAGCGCGCTAAAGCGCTGGGGGTGGAAGGGCGGGTGCGCATTAAGTTTGACGTCACCGCCAGCGGCACCGTGACCAACGTACGAATTTTGTCTGAAACACCGGTCGGCGTATTTGCTCAGTCGGTGACCAAAGATATTGCCCGCTGGCGTTATCAGACGCAGGCGGCGGTTAACGACCAGGTTGCCTCGATCGTGTTTAAATTAAATGGCCAGGTCGCGCTCGAAAATTAAAATATTTTTTTGTTACAGCAATTATAAACCTCGGGAAAAACAGTGAACAAACTCGGTATTATTATGGCACTCTCGCTGGTGCCAGCTGCGGCTATGGCCCAGCAGGATGACAATACGGACGCTCAGTCATTAAACAACGCTGAAACACAGCAGAATACCCCGGCTGAGATTACGGCAGGGGAAGATACTATTCTGGTGCGATCCACGCCGACCAGCCAGTCGATGGGCACCCAGATCCTCACTAAAGAGCAGATCGCCCGGATGCCGACCCAGAACGGCACCATTACCGAGCTGCTGAAGCACAACCCTAACGTGCGCTTCGCCAATACCACCGACAGCAGCAACACGCCGGGGGAAATTGCGCCGGAAAACGTCTCCTTCCACGGTGAGAAGTTCTATAATAACAACTTTATGATCGACGGCCTGTCGAACAACAACACCATTAACCCGGGGGCGAACGGCGGGGAACTGAGTAACGATCCCGATGGGTTCTCCCCAACCGATCTGCCCGCAGGCGGTACCCAGTCATACTGGATCAACTCTGAGCTGGTAGAGCAGCTGGAGGTGTTCGACAGCAACGTCTCGGCGAAATACGGTGACTTTACCGGCGGGGTGGTGGATGCGCGCCTGAAAGATCCGGACCTGGAAAAGTCCTCCGGAAAAATTTCCTACCGCACGACCCGCGACGCCTGGACGCGCTATCACATTGATGAAGCCATCGGTGAAGATTTTTACTCGGCCACCAAACACACCTATCAGCCGAAGTTCAAAAAAGAGTTTTACTCCTTCTCTGCGAATCAGCCACTCAGTGATAAAGCCGGTTTTATCTTTGCCTATAACCGTCAGAAGTCGACCATTCCTTTTTATCAGTCGGCGCTGGAAGAGTGGGACGATCAAACGCGTCTTGCGGAAACGTATTTGCTGAAAGGAACTTATCTGGCCGATAACGGCGATATTTTCCGCCTGACCGGCATGTATTCGCCGCATGAATCGAAGTA
>NZ_JRZZ01000003.1:4608-14881 GCF_002865965.1 Erwinia sp. B116 | reverse complement strand
ATACCTATCAGACCTGGCGTCATTACACCACCGCCAGTAATTTTGTCTCTAACGTGATTACCTGGGGCAGCGCCAACGGTAACCTGGGGGGATATGGATCCTTCGCCACGGAGAAACGTACCACCACGCTGAAGCAGGACTATGAGCTGAACCCGATTAAGTTTATGGGGCTACAGCATCAGTTAGACCTTGGCTGGGAAGTGGATCTCTACAGCGCCCGCTACAAGCGTTTTCGGGATGTTAATCTGAGCCGGGGTACCTCGACCATTGACAGAAACGTGGTCTGTCAGTCAGGCGATGACTTCTGTATCGACGGTGAGCAGTACTTCAAAAGCGTGACCCTGTACCCGGCCCGCGAAGTCACCGGCAACTACACCAACTATGCGGTTTATCTGCAGGACAGCATGAACTTCGGCAATCTGGAAGTGACGCCGGGCGTGCGCGCCCAGTATGACGACTTCCTTGGCAACCTGACGCTGGCCCCGCGCTTTGCCACCTCGTATGACGTATTTGGCGACCGCACCACCCGCGTGTTTGGTGGTGCCAACCGCTACTACGGGCAGAACCTGCTGGCCTATAAGCTGCGCCAGGGCATCAGCTCTTACAATATCCTTACCCGTACCAGCGCAACCGATGCCTGGACGGTGGGGGATACGCGTACTAACGCTATTGACTACGATATCTCCAGCCTGAAAACCCCGTACAGCGACGAACTGTCACTTGGGCTTTCCCAGCGCATCGGCGACACGCTGTGGACGGCGAAGTGGGTCAACCGCAGCGGTCAGGATCAGTTCGGTCGTAAAACGGTAACCGACGCCGATGGTGGTAAAAGCTACGTGCTGGATAACAATGCCAAAACCCGCGGCGATACCTTCTCGTTAAGCGCCGAGCCGATCAGCCCGATGCAGTTTGGCTGGGCCGACGTCAGCTGGTCGCTGGGCGCGAGCATCGTGAAAAACAAATCCAGCTCGCAGACCTACTACGAGCAGAGCGACACCGATGAAAATATGGTGATCTTCGACGGTAAGTTAATCGAAAAAGGGGCAATGGATGCGCTGGACTTCAACACGCCGTGGACCGCCTTTGTCAACGTCAATACCTTCTTCCCGGCGATCCGCCTGAACTGGAACCAGAATATCGGCTATACCGCCGGTTACAGCGGTTACACCACCAGCACCGTTAGCTGCCCGTCAGAAGACGGAGCCTGCGGCAGCTATGAAGGTTCCGCCACCCGGTACGACAAGATCAAGTTTAAGGACTATATCTCCTACGACTGGCGCTTCAGCTACAACCAGCCGGTGTACAAAGATCAGAGCGTTGACCTGACGCTGGACGTGATCAACGTGCTGGACTCGGTGATCGAAACCTCGCAGACCACCGGTGCCAACTCCAAAGTCGTCACCTACAAAGCCGGACGTCAGTTCTGGCTGGGCGTGGCGTACAACTGGTAAGAGGGCAACCGGGCTGGCGTAAGCGGTTGCCCGGTGAGCCATCTTATTCGCGGCTGGCTTAGCCCCTGCCGGGTTAATCAGCTCGCCGTGCAGGCTTGCATGCCTGCCGGGTTAATCCGCTCGCCAGGCAGGCTTAAACACCTGCCGGTTAAGTCGTTATCCCAGGCAGGCTTAAACGCCTGCCTGTAAATCAGTCATCCCGGGCCGGCTCTTCCGCCCGCCCGGTTAATCAGCAAACCGTGAGTGCGTGTTTGCGCGTTCCGGTACAGGAAATTTGCAATGAAGCAATGGCGAAACTTAAGCGGGCTGGTGGCAATCGTCAGCCTGCTGTTCCTCTTCAACGGCGCGCGGGCGGCGGAAACGCTCAGCCCGCTGCCACAGATTACCGAAGGCGTGCTGGATAACGGCCTGCGCTATACGCTGGTGCCGCTCAGCGGCCAGAAGCAGCGCGTGGACGTGCGGCTGAGCGTGGACGTCGGCTCGATCGATGAGCAGGATAACGAGTCCGGCGTGGCGCATATGCTGGAGCATCTGGTGTTCCGCGCCAGCGAGCAGTATCCGCAGGGCGTGGCCACCCAGCTGCACCAGCGCGGCTGGGTGCGGGCGCAGCACTACAACGCGATGACCAACTACGAGCGCACCCTGTATATGTTCAGCCCGCCGGGCGGAGCGGGGCAGCTGGACGTGGCGCTGGAGTCTCTGAGCCAGATGGCCGGGCATGCCCGCCTGACCCAGCGCGACCTTGACGACGAGCGGCGCATTATTCTGGAAGAGTGGCGCGGCAAGCTGGGCGTGGCCGAGCGCATGAACCAGCAGCGCGTGCAGGCTATTCGCCACGGCTCGCGCTACCCGGAGCGCCCGACCATCGGCACTGAGGCTTCTATTCGCAACACCCCGGCCACCACGCTGCAGCAGTTTTATCAGCGCTGGTATCATCCGGGCAATATGCGCCTGCTGGTGATCGGTGACTTCCGGCCAGAGACGGCGGCGGCGGAAATTAAGCGCTATTTCGGCACCCTGCCGGCGGGCGCGGTACCAGAGCGGGACTACTACGAACCGCGCCTGCAGACGCAGCTAAAGGTGGTGCGCCTGCAGGACGGCCAGAGCGGCAGCAGCCAGCTGTCGCTGGTGCTGCGCAGTAATCCTGGCACCACCACCTATGAACAGCGCCTAATCAGCCAGATCGCCCTCTCCAGCGTCAGCCGCCAGATGCGTCGGCAGAAGCCGGAGCTGCCGGCGGAAGTCGGCGGCCTGGTGGTGCGTAAATCGGATATTGGCAAAACCACCGAAGCATTTGGCGTATTTGCCGACGTGATGCCCGACGGGCACCAGGTGGCGCTGCGGGTGCTGCTGCGTGAGGTGGAGCGCGTGCGCCGTTACGGCCTGAGCGACGTCGATATTGCCGACGTGAAGCAGGATATCCGCGACGTGGCGCAGCGCATGGCCGCGAAGCCGGAGCAGCGTGAGTTTGCCGACTGGGTACAGCAGATCTTCACCAGCTGGGCGCAGGGCAAGCCGTATACCGGCAGCCAGCAGCGCGGCCGTGAGGCGCTGGCGGCGCTGGAGACCATCACTAATCAGCAGGTTAACGCACGGCTGCAGCAGTGGCTGACGGCCGGCGACGCGCTGGTGCAGTTCAGCATTCCCGGCAACACGCCGTTTACCCTGCCAACGGCGCAGTCGGTCATCCGCCTGCGCGAGCAGCTGAAAACCGAAACGCTGGCCCCACCGCAGCGCAAGGTGGAGCAGGTGGTGACCGAACTGAAGGTGACCCCGCAGCCGGGGACTATCGCTGCGGTGAAAAGCTTCCCGCAGCAGCAGGTGGAACAGTGGACGCTGAGCAACGGCGATCGGGTGGTGCTGCTGCGTACGCCGCTGGCGAAAGATAAAGTCTGGCTGTCTGGCCGCAGCGCGGCGGGCTTTAACACCGCCGGGCTCAATCCGTGGCAGTCGCAGCTGGCGACCCAGCTGGTGGGGCAGAGCGGCCCGCAGGGCTGGCAGGGCGAACAGCTGGTGGCGTGGAAGCAGCAGAAAGCCGTATCGTCTGGCGTCAGCCAGCTGCCGGACGAGCTGCAGTACACCGGCCAGTCTTCCCGCGAGGCGCTGGGCGATCTGCTGGCGCTGAACTATGCGTTGCAAACCACTGCGGGCATCGATCCGGACGTGATGAAAGAGAGCCTGTTGCGGCTGGCGCGTCAGCAGGCGGTGGATGCCGGATCGGCAGGCAATGCGCGCGCGCAGGCCACTCGTTTGCTGCGTTACGGCAGCGCGGGCTGGACGCCGCCGACGCCGCAGCAGCTGAAAACGATTGATACCAGCACGCTGCTGACGCAGTGGCAGATGGCCGCCCGCGCGCCGGTCAGCTGGTTTTTCCTGGCGGATATGTCGCCGGAGCAGCTGAAGCCGCTGGCCGAACGCTATCTGGCGGGCATCCCTCGCCAGCCGGTCGCCACGGTGCAGCCGGAGCTGCCGCGCAGCGGCCGCTACGAGGAGACGCTGGCGCTGAACGTTGAGCCACGCGCCGACGTGAAGAGCTGGAGCTTTACCCCGCAGACGTGGACGCCGCAGGCGGCGGTGCAGGTCAGCATTGCCCGTAACCTCGCCAGCCAGGCGCTGAAGTCCAGCCTGCGCGACGACGCGCTGGGCATCTACCGCATGCAGATGAACAGCGAGCTGGCGGATCGCCACCAGCGCATCGAGACGGAAGTCAGCTTTACCAGCGCGCCGGAACGCGCGCAGGAGCTGTGGCAGCGGGCGGAGGCGGTGTTCGCACAGCTGCCGCAGCAGATCACCCAGCAGCAGATTGACCTGCAGAAGCGCGACTTTATCCGCGCCGAGCAGGCTCGTCAGCAGGATATCTACACCCTGCAGCGCCGTCTGGAGCTGAGCTACCGCCACTATAACGACCCGCGTTACCTGAGCGACGCCGCACGGCTGGCCGACAGCATCACGCTGGCCGGCGTGCAGGCGATGGCAGCCCGGCTCTATAATCCGCAGAACCGGGTGGTCTCAATTTCGCTGCCGCAGCAGGTGAAAAAGTGAAAAAGGCCGCAGGACAATTCTGGGCGCTGTGTCGCCCGTTCTGGGGCCAGCGCAGCAGCGTACAGGCATGGCTGATTATGCTGGTGATGCTGGCGCTGGGTGGCAGCGTGATCTGGCTTAACGTGCTGTTCGTACAGTGGACCAAGTCGTTCTATGACGCGCTGACGGCGCTGGACGGCGGCAAGATTTATGCGCTGGTGAAGGAGTACGCGCTCTATATTCTGATCTACGTTTTCGCCATCGTCTATGAAGTGTGGTTCCGCAAGCTGTTGATAATCCGCTGGCGCGGCGCGCTGACCGCCGAGCTGGTGGACAGCTGGCTGGCGAAGCGGGCGTTTTACCGCATGTCGCTGAGCGGCCGCGTGGATAACCCCGACCAGCGTATCGCGCAGGATATCGAGATTTTTGTCACCAAAACGATTGGCCTGACCGTCGATCTGCTGCTGAACCCGATCCAGCTGTTTACCTTTGTCTTTATTCTCTGGCAGCTCTCGGGGGTGCAGCAAATCACTCTGTTCGGCAACGAGTGGACCATCCACGGTTATCTGGTGTGGGTGGTGCTGGTCTATACCCTGGCGGGTACGCTGGTCACCCATCTGCTGGGTAAAAAAATGCACGGGCTGACGGTGAGCAAAGAGCGTCTGGAGGGTAACTTCCGCGCCTCGCTGCTGCGCAAGCACGATAACGCCGAGCAGATCGCCCAGTACGGCGGTGAGCAGCAGGAAAAAAGTCACCTCGCGCGCCACTTCCAGGCGGTGACCGGCAACTGGCGCTCGCTGATGAACGCCGAACGTAATATGAATCTGTTTATTGTCGGCTACACCCGCGTCAGCCAGATCGTGCCGGTGTTTGCCGCGCTGCCGCTGCTGCTGAATAAAACCGTCACCTTCGGCGGGCTGATGCAGATCCGTAGCGCCTTTAACCAGGTGCATATCGTGCTGAGCTGGTTTATCCGCGTCTACCCGGCACTGATCGAGCTGTCGGCCAGTATGCAGCGCCTTTCGCAGTTCCGCGCCGAGATCCTGCAACATCAGTCGCAGCAGGAGCAGGCAGATGCCGGTAAACGGTTGCAGATTGGCAGCCTCTCCTTCCGTACCCCGCAGGGGCAGCCGCTGCTGCACAACGTGGCGTTTCACTGTGAACCGGGCAGCTGGAGCAAGCTGACCGGCGAGAGCGGCCTGGGCAAATCGACGCTGCTGCGCACGCTGAACGGCCTGTGGCCCTACTACGACGGCCAGTGGCAGCTGCAGGAAGGTCGCAGCCTGCTGCTGCCGCAGCAGAGCTACCTCGGCCACGGCACGCTGGCGGAGATCCTCTGCTATCCGCAGCCGGTGCTGGCGGCGAGTGACGCGCTGCGTGAGGCGCTGGACAAGGTGGGGCTGGGTGCCTGGCGCGACCGGCTGGACGAGCAGCTGAACTGGGACCGCATCTTCTCCGGCGGCGAACGCCAGCGTCTGGCCTTTGCCCGCGCGCTGCTGGCGCGGCCTGAGACGCTGTGGCTGGACGAAGCCACCAGCAGCCTCGATCACGCCGCCGCCCGTGCGCTGCTGGCGCTGGTGCGCCGCGAGCTGCCGGGCACCACGGTAGTGGCGGTGACCCATCAGCAGGAGCTGGATGACCTGTTCCCGCAGCACTACGACCTCGGCCGTTTCCGCCCGGCCTGACTGACCTCCCCCGCCCGCAGGGGCGGGGGTTGGCGTTTCTTTACATCCCCCGGCACAAATCCGCTTTAACTCTTCCCGTCCTTTGCTTACCATCAGTTTTCTGACTCTTTCTCACCGCTTTATGGATATCCGATGCGTTCTCTGGCTACTCTTCTCCCTGTTGTCGCTTTACTTTCTGCCTGCAGCAGCCAGCCGAAACCGGCCACCGCTGAACCGACGGGCAACCCGTTTAAAGGTAACGGCGGCTTCCTGCTGCAGCCTTCGCACAGCGGTAGCGTGCTGGGCGGCGACTTTGCCGATAACCAGGCCGCCAACGCCTTTATTGATAATATGGTGCGTAAGCACGGTTTTGAGCGTCAGCAGCTGCATGACGTGCTGGCGCAGGCGAAAAACCTCGACTTCGTGCTGCGGCTGATGGACAAACAGGCCCCAACCGCTCAGGGCCCGACCGGCCCGAACGGCGCCTGGCTGCGCTACCGCAGCAAATTCATTACCCCGGATAACGTGCAGAACGGCGTGGCGTTCTGGAACCAGTATCAGGATGCGCTGCAGCGCGCGCAGCAGACCTACGGCGTGCCGCCTGAGATTATCGTCGGCATTATCGGCGTGGAGACGCGCTGGGGGCGGGTGATGGGCAAAACGCGCATTATCGATGCGCTGGCCACGCTGGCCTTTAACTACCCGCGCCGCGCCGCCTACTTCAGCGGCGAACTGGAGACCTTCCTGCTGATGGCGCGCACCGAAGGCGACGATCCGCTGGATCTGCGCGGATCGTTCGCCGGCGCGATGGGCTACGGCCAGTTTATGCCATCGGCGTTTAAAGAGTACGCGGTGGACTTCAACGGTGACGGCCATATCAACCTGTGGGACCCGGTCGACGCCATCGGCAGCGTGGCGCACTATTTCCAGGCGCACGGCTGGGTGACCGGCGGCACGGTAGCCGTCATGGCTAACGGCCAGGCAGCGGGCATGGAGAGCGGTTTCAAAACCCGATACAGCGTCTCCTCGCTGGCGGCGGCGGGGCTGTCGCCACAGATCCCGCTGGATAATAACCAGCAGGTCAGCCTGCTCAAGTTTGACGTCGGCACCAGCTACCAGTACTGGTACGGTTTACCGAACTTCTACGCCATTACCCGTTATAACCACAGTAATCACTATGCGATGGCGGTATGGCAGCTGGGTGAGGCGGTAGGGCGCGCACGTCAGGGGCAGTAAGCGGCAAAACCCTGTTGCATTTCGCTGAGTTATCTCGGTGACAGACGGGCTACACTTAGCCCGTCTGTTCTGACATTCAATGAGGCACAATGAAAGACTGGAACCCTGATCTCTACCGGCAGTTCGAAGCGGAGCGTACGCGACCGGCTGAAGAACTGCTCAGGCGCATCTCTTTTACTCAGATTAATTACGCCACCGATCTCGGCTGCGGCCCCGGCAACAGCACCGAGCTGCTGCATCGCGCCTGGCCCTCTGCGCAGATCACCGGGCTGGACAGTTCGCAGGCGATGATCGACCAGGCGCGGCAGCGGCTGCCCGGCTGTCGCTTCGAGCTGGCCGATATCCGCAGCTGGCAGGCGCGGCCCGCCCAGGATGTGATTTATGCCAACGCCTCGCTGCAGTGGCTGACCGATCACCCGGTGCTGCTGCCGCACCTGGTGGCACAGCTGGCCCCCGGCGGCGTGCTGGCGGTGCAGATGCCGGATAACCTTGACCAGCCCACCCACAGCCTGATGCGTGATGTCGCAGCGCGCCCGGCGTGGCAGGAGAAAATCCCGCCGTCCGCCGCCGACCGCAAGCGGCTGCTCAGCACCGAAGCCTACTACGATCTGCTGACCGCCGCCGGCTGCCGGGTGGATATCTGGCGCACCACCTATTACCACGTGATGCCTTCGGCGGCGGCGGTGGTTGACTGGCTGCGCGCCACCGGGTTGCGGCCTTACCTCGCCGCGCTCAGCGAGACGGAACAGGCGCAGTACCTGGCAGAGTATCAGGCGGAAATTGAGCGCGCGCTGCCACCGCGCCAGGACGGTAACCGGCTGATGGCCTTCCCGCGCCTGTTTATGGTGGCGCAGAAAGCCGGTTAATCGTTCTGGTCCATCGTTCTGACGGGAGGGCAACCGGCTGATGGCCTTCCCCCATCTGTAGCGGATATGCGCGCATTCACCGTTTATCTTACCGGGGCGCTGCGCAGCGGCCTGCTGCTTTGTGCACCGAACCTTGAGAAAAATGTCCCTGCGTTGTAACCGTCCGTACTGCCGCTGAAGGCGCACCGCAAAATCTGCTTTCTCTGCACCGCCGGCCAGGGAAAGGTGCTACTCTTTCGCTCTTCACGTTCGGCAGGAGGGAGAGCATGACCGATAACGAATTAAACCAACTGAGCGCCCGTCTGGGCCAGCGGCTGCAGGCCGAAGGTGCCAGCGTCACCGCGGCGGAGTCCTGCACCGGTGGCTGGATCGCCAAGGTGCTGACCGACATCGCCGGCAGCTCGGCCTGGTTCCAGCGCGGCTTTGTCACCTACAGCAACGAAGCCAAGCAGCAGATGATCGGCGTCAGCGCCGCTGCGCTGGCGGAGCACGGCGCGGTGAGCGAAGCGGTGGTGCGTGAGATGGCGCAGGGCGCGCTGCAGGCGGCAGGCGCGGATTACGCGCTCTCGGTTAGCGGCATCGCCGGGCCGGACGGCGGCAGCGATGAAAAACCGGTCGGTACCGTCTGGTTTGGTTTCGCCAGCGCCGGCGGGGAGGTGAGGGCAGAGCGCCGCCGGTTTAGCGGCGACCGTGAGGCGGTTCGTCGCCAGGCCACCGCCCACGCGCTACAGACGCTGCTCGACCACCTTTCTGCAAAATAGAGCTTGATACTGTATGACCATACAGTATAATTAACGCATATTTTTGAACCAAAGCAGCGCCCGCGTATGCTTTACCCGCACGATCAGGAGTAGAAATGGCTATCGACGAAAACAAGCAAAAAGCACTGGCAGCAGCGCTCGGCCAGATTGAAAAGCAGTTTGGCAAAGGTACCATCATGCGCCTGGGTGAAGACCGTACGATGGATGTTGAAACCATCTCTACCGGTTCTTTATCCCTCGATATCGCGCTGGGCGCCGGCGGCCTGCCGATGGGGCGTATCGTTGAGATCTACGGCCCGGAATCTTCCGGTAAAACCACGCTGACCCTGCAGGTGATTGCCGCGGCACAGCGTAAAGGCAAAACCTGTGCCTTTATCGACGCCGAGCACGCCCTTGACCCGGTCTACGCCAAGAAGCTGGGCGTGGACATCGACAACCTGCTCTGTTCCCAGCCGGATACCGGTGAGCAGGCGCTGGAGATCTGTGACGCACTGGCGCGTTCTGGCGCGGTAGACGTGATCATCGTTGACTCCGTAGCGGCGCTGACGCCAAAAGCGGAAATCGAAGGCGAAATCGGTGACTCACATATGGGCCTGGCGGCGCGTATGATGAGCCAGGCGATGCGTAAGCTGGCCGGTAACCTGAAAAACTCCAACACTCTGCTGATCTTTATCAACCAGATCCGCATGAAGATCGGTGTGATGTTCGGTAACCCGGAAACCACCACCGGCGGTAACGCGCTGAAGTTCTACGCCTCCGTGCGCCTGGACATCCGCCGTATCGGCGCGATCAAAGAGGGCGACGAAGTGGTGGGCAGCGAAACCCGCGTGAAAGTGGTTAAAAACAAAATCGCTGCGCCGTTTAAGCAGGCTGAGTTCCAGATCATGTACGGCGAAGGCATTAACACCCTCGGCGAACTGGTGGACCTGGGCGTTAAGCACAAGCTGATCGAGAAAGCCGGTGCCTGGTACAGCTACAACGGTGACAAAATTGGTCAGGGTAAGGCTAACGCCTCTAACTTCCTGAAAGAGAACCCGGCGCTGGCGAACGAGCTGGACACCAAGCTGCGCGCGATGCTGCTGGGTAACCAGGACGACAAGCCTGACTTCGTTCCGGCTCCGCACGAAGCGGATGCAGGCAGCGAAAAAGAAGAAGACTTCTGATCCCTGGCGTGTTTATCAGCCGGTAAGCTGAGCGCCGCAGGCTGATAACCCAGATGAAAAGGAACGGTAACCCCGTTCCTTTTTTTATGGCTCAGGCTGGCCCGCAAACCC
>NZ_JRZZ01000003.1:0-4598 GCF_002865965.1 Erwinia sp. B116 | reverse complement strand
GCACCGGGTTACCACGCCATGACGCCGGATACCCGCCTTATCTGTCGAAAAACGGCTGCTTCTGCCGGCTTGCCGTGATTTCTCCTCGCCAGGATTTTGCCCCGGCGTTACCCTTACCTCATTCACCGGCCTCAACACAGGGGAATACCCAATGTCAGACTCCACCGCACGAAACCGACAGACCAAACTGCTGGAGCGGGCCACGCGTATTCTGGCCATGCGCGATCACAGCGAAAGCGAGTTCCGCCGTAAGCTGGTGATCTCAACCGAACGCGCCGCGCAGTTTGCAAAGCAGGAGACGCCGCCGGAACCGCTGAGCAGCGAGGAGATCGACCAGGTGGTGGCCTGGTGCTATCAGCACAACTGGCTGGACGACGCTCGCTTTGCCGAACGCTACCTGAGCTCGCGCAGCCGTAAGGGCTACGGGCCGCAGCGCATCCGCCTGGAGCTGGGGCAGCGCGGGGTGGCGAAAGAGCTGATTGAACAGGCGATGTTTGCGGCGGAAATCGACTGGGCGCGCCAGGCGTTTGTGCTGGCGGAACGCAAGTTTGGCCTGCCTTTTCCCACCGACTGGAAGGAAAAGGCCAAAGTGCAGCGTTATCTGATGAGCAAAGGCTTCTTTAGCGAGGATATCCGCGCTATTTTCGCAAATTTTGACGATTGACCCGCAATGGGATTTTACTTCCCCCGGAAGAAAATTTATCTTATTCACCACTTTTTGTTCGTGCGTCGCCGTTGCCGGCAGCAATACCGGGCCGCCCAGACCACGAAACGTTCTTTAGCGTGATTCCAGGACAAATATGAGCAAGAGCACTGCGGAGATTCGTCAAGCGTTTCTCGACTTTTTCCAGAGTAAGGGACATCAGGTTGTAGCCAGTAGCTCCCTCGTCCCGCACAACGACCCGACGCTGCTGTTTACCAACGCCGGGATGAACCAGTTTAAAGACGTTTTCTTAGGCCAGGACAAGCGCAACTACTCGCGTGCCACCACCTCGCAGCGCTGCGTGCGCGCCGGCGGTAAGCATAACGATTTGGAAAACGTCGGCTATACCGCGCGTCACCACACCTTCTTTGAAATGCTGGGCAACTTCAGCTTTGGTGACTACTTCAAGCCTGAAGCGATCGCCTACGCGTGGGAACTGCTGACCAGCCCTGAGTGGTTCGGCCTGCCGAAAGAGAAACTGTGGGTGACCGTCTACGAGACCGATGACGAAGCCTACGACATCTGGGAACAGAAAATCGGCGTGCCGCGCGAGCGCATTATCCGCATCGGCGACAACAAAGGCGGCGCTTACGCCTCCGATAACTTCTGGCAGATGGGCGATACCGGCCCGTGCGGCCCGTGCTCTGAGATCTTCTTTGACCACGGCGACCACATCTGGGGAGGCCCGCCGGGCAGCCCGGAAGAGGATGGCGACCGCTATATCGAGATCTGGAACATCGTCTTTATGCAGTTCAACCGTCAGTCTGACGGCACCATGCAGCCGCTGCCGAAGCCATCGGTGGATACCGGTATGGGCCTTGAGCGTATCTCGGCGGTGCTGCAGCATGTCAACTCTAACTACGAGATCGACCTGTTCGCTAAGCTGATTAAAGCGGTGGCCGCGGCGACCGGCGCGACCGACCTCAGCAACAAATCCCTGCGGGTGATTGCTGACCACATCCGTTCCTGTGCCTTCCTGATCGCCGACGGCGTGATCCCGTCAAGCGAGAGCCGTGGCTACGTGCTGCGCCGCATCATTCGCCGCGCGGTGCGTCATGGCAATATGCTGGGCGCACAGGGTGCCTTCTTCTGGAAGCTGGTTGCCCCGCTGATTGAAGTGATGGGTGCTGCAGGAGAAGAGCTGCAGCGTCAGCAGGCGCAGGTTGAGCAGATTCTGAAAACCGAAGAAGAGCAGTTTGCCAAAACCCTTGAGCGCGGTCTGGCGCTGCTGGATGACGAGCTGGCGAACCTGCAGGGCGATACCCTCGACGGTGACACCGTGTTCCGCCTGTACGACACCTTTGGTTTCCCGGTGGATCTGACCGCTGACGTGTGCCGCGAGCGCGATCTGAAAATCGACGAAGCCGGCTTTGAACGCGCCATGGAGCAGCAGCGCCAGCGTGCCCGTGACGCCAGCGGCTTTGGTGCCGATTACAGCAACGTGATCCGTCTTGACGCAGCCACCGACTTCAAAGGCTACGAGCAGCAGGCGCTGACCGACGCTACGGTGACCGCCATCTTCGTTAACGGCGAAGCCGCTGATGAAATCAGCGCCGGTCAGGAAGGCGTGGTGGTGCTGGACGAAACGCCGTTCTACGGTGAGTCGGGCGGCCAGGTGGGCGATACCGGTGAACTGAGCGCCGGTAACGTCAGCTTCACGGTGACCGATACCCAAAAGTATGCCAAAGCGTTCGGCCATATCGGTAAGGTGAACAGCGGTACGCTGCGCGTGGGCGATCGCGTCGCAGCAACGATCGACGAACAGCGTCGTGGCCGTATTCGCCTGAACCACTCGGCGACCCACCTGCTGCACGAGGCGTTACGCCAGGTGCTGGGTGAGCACGTCGGTCAGAAAGGCTCGCTGGTTAATGATAAGTACCTGCGCTTTGACTTCTCGCATTTCGAAGCGATGAAGCCGCAGGAACTGCGTCAGGTTGAGGATATCGTCAACGCGCAGATCCGACGTAACCTGGCGATTGAAACCCAGGTGATGGATCTGGAAGAGGCGAAAGCGAAGGGCGCGATGGCGCTGTTCGGCGAGAAATATGAGGACCGCGTGCGCGTGGTGGGCATGGAAGACTTCTCTACCGAGCTGTGCGGCGGTATTCACGCCAACCGGACCGGTGATATCGGCCTGTTCCGCATCCTTTCTGAGTCAGGCACCGCCGCCGGCGTGCGCCGTATTGAAGCGGTGACCGGCGCGGGCGCGCTGGCCCAGGTGGTCGGCCAGAGCGAGCAGCTGCAGGATATTGCGCAGCTGGTAAAAGCCAACAGCAGCAACCTGAATGAAAAAGTTCGCGCGCTGCTCGACCATACCCGCGCGCTGGAAAAAGAGCTGCAGCAGTTGAAAGATCAGCAGGCGGCGAAGGACAGTGCTTCACTGAGCAGCCAGGCGATCGCGCTGAAAGGCACCAGACTGTTGGTCAGCGCGCTGAACAACGTCGAGCCTAAGATGCTGCGTACCATGGTGGACGATCTGAAAAATCAGCTCGGCTCTGCGGTGATTGTGCTGGCAACGGTGGCCGACGGTAAGGTTTCTCTGATTGCCGGGGTGACCAAAGATCTGACCGATCGCGTTAAGGCCGGCGAGCTGGTGGGCGAACTGGCCCAGCAGGTTGGCGGTAAAGGCGGTGGTCGTCCGGATATGGCTCAGGCGGGTGGCACAGATGCTCAGGCACTGCCTGCGGCGCTGGCCGGCGTTGAGTCGTGGGTGGCAGCAAAACTGTAAGACAATAATGAAGTACCGTGACAGAGGGCCGGAGACGCGTGCTCCGGCGCTTTGGTAACGCGGTACGCCCGGTAATCATAAAGTCAGGTTGACGGTGGGCTTTTCGGCTAAACTAAATATCAGCAGAATGTATTGGCAAGCAGGTGCACAAATGGTGTATTTGTCATAGTCTACATTTCGCGTTATATGATGGATAATGCCGGGGTACAGTTGACCCGACTCTTTTAATCTTTCAAGGAGCAAAGAATGCTTATTCTAACTCGTCGAGTTGGTGAGACCCTCATGATCGGTGATGAGGTGACTGTAACTGTGCTGGGTGTTAAAGGTAACCAGGTTCGTATCGGTGTGAACGCCCCTAAAGAAGTTTCGGTGCATCGCGAAGAAATTTATCAACGTATTCAGGCCGAAAAAACTCAGCCATCGAGTTACTAACGGATCCTGCGCCTCGCTCCCGGCAGCGAGGCGCAACCGCTTTTCCTGCTTTCTCCGCTTTACTCAGAAACTTCTCCCCTGGCTCCAAAGTTCCAAATCCGCTGTTTCTTTTTGCTCGGATCTCGCTTTTTCTGACTCAGAGAGCCTCTGGCATGGCTGTCGCTGCTAAAGGCGTTGCTGGAGGGCTGGCTATCAATGCCTGAGGTATCGCTGAGGTCAGGCTATCGCTGGCAAAGGTATCGCTGAGGTCAGGTTATCGCTGCCAAAGGTATCGCTGGAGGGCAGGGGGCAGGGTCGGCCGTTGGCGGGCAGATCGCCGGGTCGCCGTAAACACCTCCCTGTGGGCTCGGACGGCGCGTCCCTGCGCCGTACGCCCGGCTAACCTGTCCCCCCAACGGCCTCCCTATAAGCTACTGAGTTGCTGTGCATAAAACATAAAACAGTTCGATGCTAAATTTGGTTACTGGTTACTGGTTACTGGTTACTGGTTACTGGTTACTGATTACTGATTACTGATTACTGATTACTGATTACTGAGTGCAGAGTGCAGAGTGCATAGTGACCGGATGGCACGATGTCGTTTTAAGGCAGCAACACGGCTCTTGAGGGCAATCGGAGGGGATCCGGGTTAGCGGACCGTCGGGCACACGGACGTGCCCGGCCGAGCGCAGGGATAATGAGATGGACGCTCCAACCTTGCGGCATCAGATGTGCCAAAGTGCGAGTGTTAACTCT
>NZ_JRZZ01000002.1:315665-320008 GCF_002865965.1 Erwinia sp. B116 | reverse complement strand
AGGTTGCAAACGCCTTAACTGTCGCCAGTAAACCGCAAAACCGCCCCGCCACCAACCATCCTTTTCGCAAGCCTAATCCCGCACCGTAGAAATAGACGCCGCCCGTCAGGATCGGTTACCCCGGGCGGTAAAAAAGGGCGCGAAAGCGCCCCTGACGGTGAGATTACCTGTACGGCAACCGGTTCAGTCGTTAACTCAGGTCCGCGCCGTTACTGGCGATCACCTTCTTATACCAGTAAAACGATTTTTTGCGGGTGCGGGCGAAGGTGCCCTGCCCCTGGTCATCGCGATCGACCCAGACAAAGCCGTAGCGCTTGCTCATCTCCCCGGTGGATGCGGACACCAGATCGATGCAGCCCCACGAGGTGTAGCCGATCACCGGGATACCGTCGTCGATGGCGTCCGCCATCGCCTTGATATGCTCGCGCAGGTAGCTGATGCGGTAGTCGTCGTCGATCCCGCCCTGCGCGTTAACCTCATCCTTCGCGCCGAGGCCGTTTTCCACCAGGAACAGCGGCTTCTGGTAGCGGTCATACATCATATTCATGGTGATGCGCAGCCCCAACGGATCGATGCCCCAGCCCCATTCGCTGGCCTGGATATGCGGGTTCCTCAGCGATTTGACGATGTTGGCGGCGCTGCTGTTGTGCTCGTTCATCTCCGCCGAGGCGCAGCGCGAGGCGTAGTAGCTGAAGGAGACAAAATCGACGCTGTTTTTCAGGATCTCATCGTCGCCCGGCTCCATCACCACGCTGATGCCTTTTTCGCGGAACAGGCGGCGGGTGTACGAGGGGTAAGCGCCGCGCGCCTGCACGTCGATAAAGAACAGGTTTTCGCGGTCCTTCTCCAGCGCGGCCCACACGTCTTCCGGCTTGCATGACCAGGGGTAGAAGTTGCCGCCGGCCAGCATGCAGCCCACCTGATTCTGCGGGTTGACCTCGTGGGCAATTTTAGTGGCCAGCGCGCTGGCCAGCAGCTCATGGTGCGCCGCCTGGTACTTCACCTGCTCCGGGTTGTCCTGCGGCTCAAACACCAGCCCGGCACCGGAGAACGGGCTGTGCAGCAGAATATTGATCTCATTAAAGGTCAGCCAGTACTTCACCAGGCCGTCAAAGGCTTCAAAGCAGGTGCGGGCATAGTGGGTAAAGAACGCCACCATCCTGCGGTTGCGCCACGAACCGTATTCGCGCACCAGGTGCATCGGCACGTCAAAGTGGCACAGCGTCACCAGCGGCTCAATGCCGTGCTTTTTGCACTCGCTGAACACATCCCGGTAGAAGGCGATGCCTTCCGCGTTCGGCACGGTCTCATCGCCGTTGGGGAACAGGCGGCTCCAGGCGATCGAGGTGCGAAATACGCTGAACCCCATCTCCGCCATCAGCGCAATATCCTCTTTGTAGCGATGGTAAAAATCAATGCCTTCATGGCTGGGATAAAACTCATCCTCGCGCAGCGCAAAGCGTTTTTGCTGGCCGAGCTTAACCGCCAGCCGGTCTTTACCGTGAGGGATCATATCCACCGTGGTCAGCCCTTTGCCGCCGGCCAGATACGCGCCTTCGGCCTGGTTAGCGGCGAGCGCACCACCCCATAAAAAGTCCGCGGGGAAAACAGATGCTGGCATAGATACCTCTTCTCAGTTGGTCGTTTTTAAAACAGGTTGTTCAGCTAACGCGGGTGCCGCGCTGGCCTTGTCGGTTGCCGCCTCGGCTTTCGTCTGCGGCTCAACCGGAATATCTTCAAAGCCCAGCACCAGCGTCAGAATAAATGACAGCACCACCGCGAGGATCATCACGCCAAACACCCAGACGATGGTCATCGGGTTGGTCGGGTCAAAGAACTGCACGCTGGTAAACAGGCCCGGCGAGGCCATCGAGTGGCTGGCCAGGCCCGCGACGCCGGCCACGCCGCCGCAGACAAAACCGCTGATTAACGCGGCGATCAGCGGGCGCTTCAGGCGCAGCGCCACGCCGTACAGCGCCGGTTCTGAAATACCGGCGACGATCGCCGAGGCCGCGGCGGCCAGCGCCGTCTGGCGCAGCTCCGGGTTTTTGGTGCGCCAGGCCACCGCCAGTGAGGAGCCGCCTAACGACAGGTTGGCGCCGATCTCAGACGGCATCACCATCCCCTCTTTGCCGGTTTCGGCGATGGTCTGAATGATGGTCGGCGTAAACACCCGGTGCATGCCGGTCATCACCAGCAGCGGCCACAGCGCGCCCATGATCGCCACCGATAACCAGCCCAGATAGCTGTGGATGGTGTAGACCAGCGCCGAGATGCCGCTGCCGATCCAGATCCCCAGCGGGCCAATCAGCAGGATGGCGATCGGCGCGGCGATCAGCACGATCAGCATCGGTTTAAGGAAGTTTTTGGTTACCGCCGGCGTGATGCGGTCAACCCAGCGTTCAATGTAGGAGAGCAGCCAGGTCATGATTAACGCCGGGATCACCGTGTAGGTGTATTTCACCGCCGTGACCGGCACCCCCATAAAGTCAACCGGCTGCCCCTGGGCCGCCTTCGCCATCAGATCGATAAACGCCGGGTGCAGCAGCACCCCGGCAATGGCGATCGCCAGCGACATATTGGTTTTGAATTTGACCGCGGCAGAGGCGGCCACCATCACCGGCAGGAAGAAGAACGCGCCGTCGCCGATAGCGTTAAGGATAATCAGCGTCGGGGCGTCTTTTTCGACTACCCCGGTCATCGCGAGGATCATCGCCAGCAGCTTGACCATCGAACCACCGATAATCGCCGGGATCAGCGGCGACATGGTGCCAATCAGCGCGTCGAGAATGCCGGCCCCGATGCGCCTCAGGGTGAGCTTGCCTTTGGCAGGCGCGGGCTGTGCCGCCGCTGCCCCGGCGGGCAGCAGTTTCACCACCTCGGCATAGGCCTGTGAAACGGTATTGCCGATAATCACCTGGCACTGATTTTCACTTCTCACCACGCCAAGCACGCCGCCGATCGCCTTCAGGCTGGCGGCGTCGACGCGGGCGTCGTCGTTAAGCACAAAGCGCAGGCGCGTCATGCAGTGCGTTACCGCCGCAACGTTATTCGCGCCGCCAACGGCGTCCACTATCGATCTTGCTACCGTTATATAATTTTTAGACATGAGGATGATTCTCGTAGGATAGGTAACCGGTCTCACACAATGTTGTTTAGATCCTGACTGGATATCAATAACTAAATTTAGTTATTGCTTTTTTTGTGAACGGGATCGACATGTGAGACGGCGATCGGCGGTGAATCGCCTGCTCTGGCGCGGGGTAATGTGTAGAATGGCGGCTATTGTTAACGGGTCAGGAAATCCCTATGTCGACCATGCAGGAAGTGGCAAAAATAGCCGGCGTCTCGAAAGCCACCGTGTCGCGGGTGCTCACCGGCAAAGGCTACGTCAGCGACGCCACGCGGGATCAGGTGTTTAAGGCGATTGAACAGGCGGGCTATCGCCCCAACCTGCTGGCGCGCAATCTGGCCAGCAGTAAATCGCAGTGCATCGGTATGGTGGTCACCAACACCCTGTATAACGGCAGTTACTTCAGCGAGTTGCTGGCACAGGCGGCAAAAAAGCTCGAGGACAACGGCCGCCAGCTGATTCTGGTCGACGGCAAACATAACGCCGGGGAGGAGCAGCAGGCGATCCAGTTTCTGCTCGGGTTACGCTGTGATGCGATTATCATCTATCCGCGCTTTCTGACCATTGCCGCGATGGATGAGATTATTGGCCAGCATAAGCAGCCGATTATGGTGGTGAACCGTCGGCTGCGGGTGCATCAGAGCCATTGCATCTGCTGCGATCATCAGGAAGCCAGCCGCAACGCCACGCGCCATCTGCTGGAACGCGGCCACCGCGAGATCGCTTTTGTCACCGGCTCGCTGGACTCACCGACGGCGATCGAACGGCTTTCAGGCTATAAAGAGGCGTTAAAACAGCACAGGATTGAACCGGACGAACGGCTGATCGTGCAGGGCAAATGGACGCCGGCCAGTGGGGCCGCGGCGGTCAGCGCATTGCTCAGCGATAACGTCTCCTTCAGCGCGGTGCTGGCCAGCAACGATGAGATGGCGATTGGGGCGATCAAGACCCTGACCCGGGCGGGCATCGCCGTACCGGCGCAGGTCTCGGTGATCGGCTTCGATGATATCCCGACCGCCGCCTGGCTTTCACCGGCCCTGTCCAGCGTAAAGGATCCGGTGAGCGGCATGATGAACGAAGTGATCGATCGGCTGATCGCCATGCTCGACGGCGGTTATCTGTCGCAGGACAATCTGTTTACCTCAACGCTGCAAATCAGGGATTCGGTGGCAGAGGGGCCTTACCGGCAACAGTGATATGTGTGACGGAT
>NZ_JRZZ01000002.1:303870-315579 GCF_002865965.1 Erwinia sp. B116 | reverse complement strand
GACCAACCATGCTTTTCGCAACCCTAATCCCGGATTTCGGGATTAGCGGTTAATCCCGCCGTTTGAATGAGTTATGCCGGATTTGTTGTTTTACAGCCCTCCCCGCCGCCTTCAATAATTGCCGGTAATTGCTACGAACTCAAGGAACAGACATGGCATACCGACTGAGCTTGCTGGATAAAAGCCCGGTGGCTGAAGGCGAAGATGCCTCTCAGGCGCTGGCCCGCACCGTAACGCTGGCGCAAAAGGCCGAGCAGTGGGGCTTTCACCGCATCTGGCTGGCGGAACACCACAACACCGCGGCGCTGGCCGGCCCGTCGCCGGAGGTGCTGATTGCCTGGATCCTGGCGCATACCCAAAATCTGCGGGTCGGCTCCGGCGGCGTGATGCTGCAGCACTACAGCCCGTACAAGGTAGCCGAAAACTTTAACCTGCTGGCCTCGTTAGCGCCGGGCCGCGTCGACCTCGGCGTCGGCAAAGCGCCGGGCGGCCTGCCGCTCTCTACCCGCGCCCTGCAGCAGGGGGTGCATGCCGCCGAGAAAGGCGACTTCGCCAGCCAGCTGAAAGCGCTGGACGGCTGGCTGACCGCCCCACCGGCCGGTGCCGATGCCACAGACAGCCTGCAGGCCACCCCGCTGCCGCCGCGCCCGGCCAGCCGTTTTCTGCTCGGTGCCAGCGAGGGCAGTGCGCAGCTGGCTGCCGAACTCGGCTGGGAGTTTGTCTACGCCGCGCACATCAACGGCAATGAACAGGACCTGGCGCGTTCGCTGGACGCATACCGCAGCCACAGCGGCGGCCGCCCTGCGCTGCTGGCGGTGCAGGCGATCGTAGCAAGCACCGCCGAACAGGCCAGCGCCCTCGCCACCGACCTGAAACACTTCCGCGTGCACGTCAATAACGGCCAGACGGTTAACGTTGGCAGCGTGGCCCAGGCGGAAGCCTTTATCCGCCAGTCCGGGGCCACCGAACACCGGATCGAGCCGCGCGAGTCCACCGCGATTACCGGTACCGCAGAGCAGGTGCACCGGCATCTGCAACAGCTGCACCAGCGCTACGGCATTGAAGAATTTATTATCGACACCCCGGTCAGCCAGGGTGCCGCCCGCCTGAAATCGCTGGAGCTGCTGGCCAGCCACCAGCTGGTCGCGGCATAAGGAGCAGAGCATGAGCCAGACTTTAGAAGCACAGCTGGTCGCCTGGCGACGCGAGCTGCACCAGTATCCTGAACTCTCCAACGAAGAGTTCGCCACCACCGAACGCATTCAGAACTGGCTGCGCAGCGCGGATATCCGCCAGCTGCCGTTCGGCCTGAAAACCGGCGTCATTGCCGAGATCGGCCAGGGCGAGCCGCTGATCGCGCTGCGCGCCGATATCGATGCGCTGCCGATCGACGAGGTCGCCCCGGTTGAATTCCGTTCAAAAAACCCCGGCGTGATGCACGCCTGCGGCCACGATATTCACACCTCGGTGATCCTCGGCGCGGCGCTGCTGCTGAAGGCGCGGGAGAGCAGCCTGCCCGGCCGCGTGCGCCTGCTGTTCCAGCCCGCCGAAGAGCGCTTTGGCGGGGCGAAAACGCTGATCGGGGCCGGTGCGCTGGAGGGCGTCAGCGCCATTTTCGGCGCACACAACGCGCCGGAGCTGCCGGTGGGCACCTTTGCCACCCGCGGCGGGCCGTTCTACGCCAACGTCGATCGCTTTGATATTGAAATTGAGGGCAAAGGGGCGCACGCCGCACGCCCGCAGGAAGGCGTTGATTCTATTGTGATCGCCAGCCAGATCGTTACCGCGCTGCAGACGCTGGTCAGCCGTAACTACAGCCCGCTGGAGTCGGTGGTGGTCAGCGTCACCCGCATTGAGGGCGGTAATACCTGGAACGTGCTGCCGCAGAAGGTGGTGCTGGAAGGCACCGTGCGCACCCATAACGATGCGATCCGCGCTGAGATCCCGGCGCGCATTGAAAAGCTGATTAGCAGCATCGCCGAAGGCTTTGGCGGCCGCGCGCAGCTCAACTGGCACGGCGGCCCGCCGGCGGTGGTCAACACCGAACGCTGGGCGGAGTTCAGCAAACAGGTGGCGGCACGCGCCGGTTACGAGGTGCAGCACGCGGAAGTACAGATGGGCGGCGAAGATTTTGCCTTCTACCTGCATAACACGCCGGGCACCTTCGTCAGCATCGGCAGCGCCAGCGAGTTTGGCCTGCACCATCCCGGCTTTAACCCGGACGATTCACTGATTTATCCCGCCGCGCAGTTCTTCAGCCAGCTGGCCGAAGCGGCGCTGCAGGAAATTAACTGACCACGGCAGGCCGCAGGTTCATCTGCACTCCCCTGCCCGACCGTCAGCCCGGCTGCGGCGGCAGGGATAAAAAATAAAATAAGAGACATCACACATGATTAAAAAAGCCACACTCACCGCGCTGATCTCCGCCACCCTGCTGCTCAGCAGCGCCGCCTTCGCGGAAACCGTCAACATTAACGGCACCGGCATCAGCGTTGAAGCCAACACCACGCCGATCCACGCGCCGGTTAACCCGGAGGCGGTGGCGCAGCTGCCGAAAAACCTGCGCCTCGCCGTACCGGGCAAATTTACCGTCGCGGTCGCCGCGCTGAATTCGCCACCGCTGGCGCTGTTCTCCGATGACAACAAAACCCTGCTCGGCAGCGAGGCGGATATCGCCCGCCTGGTGGCCGACAGCCTGGGCCTTGAGCTGAATATTGTACCGACCTCATGGGAAGACTGGCCGCTGGGGGTCTCTTCCGGTAAATACGATGCGGCGATCACCAACGTCACCGTGACCAAAGAGCGTAAAGAGAAGTTTGACTTCGCCACCTACCGCCAGGACACGCTGGGCTTCTACGTGAAGTCCACCAGCAAAATTACCTCGCTGAAGACAGCCGAAGATATCGCCGGCCTGCGCATCATCGTCGGCTCTGGCACCAATCAGGAGGCGGTGCTGCTGGCGTGGGACGCGGAAAACCAGAAGAAAGGCCTGAAGCCGTTTACGCCGATCTACGTGAAGGATGATGCGGCGCAAACGCTGGCGATCCAGTCCGGCCGTGCCGACGCCTTCTTTGGCCCGAACGTGATGGGCGCGTGGAAAGCGGCGCTGACCGGCCAGACCAGACTTGTTGGCATCGTTGACGGCGGCTGGCCGAAGGCGGCACATATCGCGGTAACGCTGAAGAAAGGCAACGGCCTGGTCACCCCGGTGCATACCGCGCTGAACGGCGTGATCAAGGGCGGTGAATACGACAAGGTGCTGAACCGCTGGGGTGAAGGCGTGGAGCGTCTTGAGCAGTCCGAAATCAACCCGCCAGGCCTGGGCGACTAAAGGAGGCCGCAATGAGCCACGAACAGTTTCGTCAGCTCTCCCCGGAGGCGCCAGAACTGGCGCCGATCATCTCGGGACTGTTTGATGAGTACAGCGCCCGCTACGGCGATTTTTTTGCGCGTCATGCCGAAGTTGAGCTGACCGAATGGTATCTGCCGCCGCAGGGGATGTTTATCGTGCTGGAGCGCGACGGCGAAATTATCGCCATGGGGGCCTACAAGCCCTATGACGCCGTGACCGCCGAGCTGAAACGCATCTGGACCCGTGGCGACCTGCGTCGCCAGGGGCTGGCGCAGAAGGTGCTGGTTGAGCTGGAACGGCGCGCGCTGGAAGCCGGCTACCGCCAGGTGTTTCTGACCACCGGCTTCCGCCAGCCGGAGGCGGTGCGCCTGTACCTCTCTTACGGCTACCAGCCGCAGTTTGATATCACCCGCGATCCGGTGGAGTACAGCCTGCCGCCGCACGACGGCCGCCTGCGCTTCCGCAAGCCGCTGGGCGATAACGTGCTGACGGAGGCCGTCGATGAAGCATCATGAACATCTGCGGGTGGTGCCCGCGCGCTATCCGCTGCGCATTCTGGGCGCGTTTCTGGCGCTGTTTATTCTCGCGGTGGTGATCCAGTCGGTGGCGTTCAACCCGCGCTGGGAGTGGGGGGTGTTTGCCAAATGGTTCTTTAACCCGGCGGTGCTCAGCGGGCTGGGGCAGACCCTGCTGCTGACCCTGCTCGGCACCGTCTTCAGCATCCTGTTCGGCGGCGCGCTGGCGCTGGCGCGCCTGTCGCCGTCGTGGCTGCTCTCCGGCATGGCGTTCGGCTATATCTGGCTGTTCCGCTCGCTGCCGCTGATCGTGGTGCTGATCATCCTCTACAACTTCTCCTACCTGTACGACACGCTGTCGCTGGGCATTCCCTTTACCCCGCTGAAGTTTGCTGAGTACCAGACCATCGATATCCTCGGCCAGTTCAGCACCGCGGTGATCGGCCTGACGCTGGTGCAGTCCGCCTACACCGCTGAAATCATTCGCGGCGGCATTCTCGGCGTCGATCAGGGGCAGTTTGAAGCGGCCGCCGCGCTCGGCCTGCCCTCCTCGCGCCGCACGCTGCGCATTATCCTGCCGCAGGCGCTGCGCTCGATCATCCCGACCGGCTTTAACGAAATTATCAGCCTCGCCAAGGGCACCTCGATGGTCTACGTGCTGGCGATGCCGGAGCTGTTTTACACCATTCAGATGGTCTACAACCGCACCCAGCAGGTGATCCCGCTGCTGATGGTCGCCGCCGTCTGGTACCTGCTGATCACCACCGTGCTGTCGGTGTTCCAGCACTACGTTGAACGCTGGCTGGCCCGCAGCGCCACCCGTGAATCCTCCACCCCGCGCCGCCGCTGGTTTCAGCGCCGACCTGAAGCCAACATCACCCCGTTGAGGAGCTAACCATGTCAGAAGCTATTGCCATTCAGCCGCAGACGACGCGTGGTCATATTTCCATCACCAACGTCAGCAAACACTTCGGCCGCTTTAAGGCGCTGGACGACGTATCGCTGGAGCTGCCGCCGGGTTCGGTGACGGTGATCCTCGGCCCGTCCGGCTCCGGCAAATCCACCCTGTTACGGGCGATTAATCACCTGGAGCGGGTGGATGAGGGCTTTATCCGCATCGACGGCGAGTACATCGGCTACCGCCGCAAGGGTGACAGGCTTTACGAGCTGAAGGAAAAAGCGATCCTGAAGCAGCGCACCGAGGTTGGCTACGTATTCCAGAACTTCAACCTGTTCCCGCACCTGACGGTGCTGGAAAACATTATTGAAGCGCCGCTGGTGCACAAAAAGATGAACCGCGCTCAGGCGATTGAACGCGCCGGTGAACTGCTGGACGCGGTCGGCCTGCGCCATAAGGCGGACGCCTGGCCGCGCCACCTCTCCGGCGGCCAGCAGCAGCGTATCGCCATCGCCCGCGCGCTGGCGCTCGACCCACGGGTGATCCTGTTTGATGAACCCACCTCCGCGCTGGATCCGGAGCTGGTGGGTGAAGTGCTGGATACCATCAAAAAGCTGGCCCGCTCCGGCACCACGCTGGTGGTGGTCACCCACGAAATCGGCTTTGCCCGCGAAGTGGCCGACCACGTGGTGTTTATGGTCGACGGCCAGATCGTCGAGCAGGGCAACGCCCGCCAGGTGCTGAACCAGCCGCAGCACCCGCGCACGCGGCGCTTTCTGGATAAAGTGCTGTAACTCCAGTCCCGGCGGCCTCGCCGGGATTTTTTTATTTCCCTCGCGCATAAAAAAACCGGCGGTTCAAAGTGAACAGCCGGTTATAACCATTTGGCAAGACGACGAGAAAGTTCAGGGAAGTTAACGGCGTTTGCAGCGCCGTTAAAAACAGCATACTCCCCTGCTAACCCGCTGACTAATAACAATAGTGGCTGAGGTTATGCGCTCAGCCGCTAGCGCCATTGTGCGCCGTTTACCCGCCCGGTTCCCCCCTGCGGCAGAACGCGTAACGCACTGGTCCAGGTCTGCGGAGCCGCTCGGTTAGCGGGTTAGCAGATTCACGCTTATTCCGGTCTCCGGGTCCGTTCATTACCAGCCTGGCAGCCCAGGCAGGTTCACGTTTATTCGCCGGTATCGGTACGCTGCACCGCGTCCAGCGTGGCCAGCTCGCGCTCGGCACCGGTCAGCTCGCTCAGGCGGCCGTCGCGCATCTCCAGCAGGCGGTCGGCGTGCTGGAAGTAGTGATCATCGTGGCTGATGGCGATAATGGTTTTGCCCAGCCCCTGCAGCCACGGCAGCAGTTCACGATAGAAGATGCGGCGGAAGTGCGGATCCTGATCGGCGGCCCACTCGTCCAGCAGCAGGATATCGCGCTGTTCGGCGGTGGCCAGCAGCAGCGCCAGGCGCTTGGTCTGCCCCTTCGACAGCTTAAGGTCGAGGATACGGTTGCCGTCCAGCTGGATCTTGTCCTGCATCTTCAGCCGTTCCAGCCACGCCTGCACCTGCTGCGGGTCGGCCGCTTCGCCCTGCTGGCCAATCAGCCGGTCAAACAGGTGCACGTCGGTAAACACCGCCGAGAAGCGGCGGCGATAGTTGTCCAGGTCGTTCAGGTCGACGGGATGCCCGTCGATCAGGATCTGGCCGGAAACCGGCTGGTAGAGGCCGGTCAGCAGCATCGCCAGCGTCGATTTACCGCTGCCGTTGCCGCCGATCAGAAACACCAGCTCGCCGCGGTGCAGGGTCATATCGATCGGACCGATGGCAAAACCGTTGTCACCGTAATGGAACACAATATCGCGCAGCTCCAGCGTCTGCCAAGGCTGTGCCGCCGTTGCCGGCGGGAAGGCCGCGTTATAGGGTTCCAGTCTGAACGTCTCCAGCTTATTAAACGCCACCTGGGCGGTCAGCAGGGTCGGCAGCGCGCCCACCGCAGACAGCATCGGCGTACGCAGGAACAGCAGGGTCAGCGAGTAGGTGGCCGCGACGGCGGTATCCGCCCAGCCCAGGGTATTCGCCAGGAAGAATGCGAGGCCGATCGCCCCCAGCATCATGATGTTCGACCAGTTTACCGCGCTGAGGTGATAGGTGTCGGCGCGGATAATATTGTGGCGGTAGGTGCGCGCGTCTTCGCCGTAGACGTCGTCAAAAATCTGCTGTGCGCGCTGACGGTTCAGCGCCAGCTCTTTGCGGCCTTCAATAATGGTCTGATAGTCGGTGTAGAGGCGGTCTTCGGTCTCGCGCAGCGTGGCCAGGTGGCGGTAGACGCGCGCCACCAGCAGCCAGCCGCCGATGATGGTGATTGCCACCCACACCGAGGTCACCAGCAGCATTTTCGACGACAGCCAGCCCAGATAAGCGGCACAGCCGACGGTCAGGATAATGCCCTGAATCAGCTCCGGCAGGCGCACAAAGGCGATGGTTATCGCCCGCACGTCGCTGGTCAGCGCCGCCAGCAGCTGCGCGCTGCCGATCTGCTCAATACGCTCCACCCGGGTATCGAGGATCCGCTTGATAAACTCGCCGCGCAGTCGATAAACAAAGTGGTGGCCGAGCATGGTCAGCGCCAGCTGCGAGGCCAGCGTCACCGCCAGCAGCAGCAGCAGCAGTCCGAGGAATTTCGGCAGCACGCTGAGCGAGGTGTTCAGATTGACGATCAGTTCGCGGTTGATAAAGGCGATCATACCGATCCCTAACGCCGCACTGAGCAGGCTCAGCACGATGACCGCAATAAACGGCCAGCGATACTGTTTATAAACGACGTGCAGCAACTCCATAAAAACATCCCGGCTGGTAAAAAGCAGCCTGCAGTTTAATGAGATGCTTTTCGATAGCAATAACTATTCGTATTCCAGGAAATCCTGCCGCGGTTAACGGGCGCGGCGGAAGGTCAGATTGTAGCGAAACGCCCCGGCGTCAGGGTGGCTGCCCGGCTTGAGCGGCAGGATGCCGTGGAAGCGCAGCCGCGACGGCCCGCCCCACACCACCACGTCGCCATGCTCCAGCAGCAGCCGCTGCGTGGCATCCGTGCGCTCAAAGCCACCAAAAAGAAACACCGCCGGCAGCCCCAGCGACACCGAGACGATCGGCTGGCGCAGATCGCGTTCATCCTTATCCTGATGCAGCCCCATCTTCGCCCCCGGCTCATAGCGGTTTACCAGGCAGAAGTCCGGGTTAAAGCCGCTGAATCCCGCCTCCCGGGCGCAGCTTACCGCCAGCTCGCGGAACGGCACCGGCATCGGCGGGCAGCGCCCGGCATCGCTGCGCGGCTCAGCGTAGCCATAGCCCCGGCTTTCGGAGGCCCAGCCAAAATCACCGCAGTGGGTCATCGCCGCCGACATCCGCTGGCCGCCCGGCGTAAAGCGGTGCACGAACGGGTTCTGCGCGGCAATCTGCTGCACCTGCGCCAGTATCGCCCCCGCCTGCTCGCGGGCGCGACGGCGCAGCAGCACCGCCCCCTCCGCCAGCGGCTCGGCCCAGGGCTCTTCGTCACCAAACAGATCGAGCATTACCCCTCCTCACTGCCGCGCCGGCGGCTGAATAAATGCGCTGAACTGTGGCGACATCCAGCTGGCAAACTGGTCGCCCTGCTTATAGATCAGATACACCGCCAGCTTCTCGCGCAGCGCCAGCGCCTTTGCCCGCTCGGTGCCCAGCACCATCAGCCCGGTGTCCCAGCCGTCCGCCTCCAGCGCGGTAGTGGCGATCACCGTCGCCGACACCAGCTTATGCTGGATCGGCTGGCCGGTGGCCGGGTCGATCACGTGCGAAATACGCCTGCCGTCCAGCTCATAATAGTTGCGATAACTGCCGGAGGTGCTGATGCCGTGCCCCTGCAGATCCACCACCGCCTGCACCGCGTTCTCCTGGTCAGTGGGTTTCTGGATCGCCACCTGCCAGCCGCGCCCCTGCCCGTTCACGCCCCGGGTCAGCACCGCACCGCCCACCGACACCAGATAGTTATTGATCCCCTCCTGCTCCATCAGCCGCGCCAGATGATCGGTGGCAAACCCCTCGCCAACGGTAGAGAGATCGACATACAGCTGCGGCAGATCCTTCTGCAGATACGCCTGCCCGGCACGGTTAATCACCTGCAGATGCGCCAGCCCGGTCAGCGCCTTCGCCGCCGCAATCTGCGCCGCATCCGGCGTCTTCACCGGCTGCTTATCCGGCCCGAACCCCCACAGATTAACCAGCGGCCCAACGGTAATATCCATCGCGCCCGCCGTCTGCTGGCCGATACGCAGCGCCACCGTCACGATATCCGCCATATTATTGCTTACCGGCCACGGCTCGCTGCCGCGATACTGATTAAACCGGGACAGCAGCGAATCGCTCTTCCACGTCGACAGCTCGCGGTCATCCGCATCAAGCTGCTGCTGCACCGCCTTTTGCAGCGCCTCGCGCCGCTGCGCATCCACCCCGGCCACGCTCACCCGCCAGAAGGTACCCATGGTTTTGCCTTCCAGCACCAGCGATTCTGTTTCCGTTTTTGACCGGGACGGGTCACAGCCCGCCAGTAAAACAAGCGCCGCCACGGCCGCCATCATTGCGCCAGTACGCATCTTCTCTGCCCTTAACTCTGTAACGAAAACCGACCCTTTGCTGGGCCGATTAACAAAAAATTTAGCAGCGACCGCCTACCCCTGCACGGCTCAACTCCCCTGCCATTTTTAGCGCGGCCACTCTGCCATAAATCAGCTGTAGCAGTTGACGATCCGTGCCTTTACACGGTCATACCCGGCATCCGGCGTCATAAGTCAGCCACTATCAGACGTGAAAGATCCGGCATCTAAATGCTTGATAACTATAGTTCTTTAGTCGTGTAGAAATTTCCCGTTAACTGATTAAGGAAAAATTGAAAGGTGGAAAAAATCACTGAAGCGGGTTCAGGCAGAGATAATCAGTACGAGATAGTAACAATGGTGTATCGTTCCACTGAACGGATAGGAAGCCCATTTTCCCAAACTGGCCGGATTGAGTTTTCCGATATCCCACGGTACACAACCCCTTACACCAACAGCCCCCGGGCCGAGCTCTTCGACATAGCTCTGCTGAGCAACATTGTAAATATCAACCCGACCAACAACGTTTCTTACGGTAACTGCCCACAGAACGGCACCAAAAGGCGTCTGGCTGTTATCACAAGCCAGGTGACTGTGCAGCAGAGTCAGTTGTCTGTAAACCTGTCCCGCAAGACCTTCACCCGCTTTTTGAGGAGTGACAAATGCCCCCCTGATCTGCTTACCTTCAGCAGCAGCACCGTCACGAAGTAGGAAAGAAAAATTGTCGTAGGCAAAACGAGCTATCGTAATGCTACGCGTTTCATCAATCATTCCCAGATCAAGTATCTGCCTGACAATCTCATCATCATCTTTGCCATCATCTCTGAGTTCATCAATGTACGAAGCGATGAAATCCACAGAGTGAAAACCGACCTCTTCAACCGCAGCAATATGATCAAAGTCTGCACCGTCATAAGTCGTTTCGGTCAATTTGCAAACAATGACATCATCAGGGATTAGGAAGTAGAGGGTATTTGAAACAAAGCTCCCGCCAGGAAATGACGGGAGCGTTGAGAGGTTTTTAGCGTAAGTATCGCCGATTAAAGAGGGTGACATTCCTTTTTGCTATCCTTAGCCTTTGTATCGCTAAAATAAATTTTCGTCGCGAAATAGTCCTTCATAAAAGAAGCGACCGACACCTCAATCTGGTGCAGAAGCTCATCACTTACCCACATCTCCGGGTACTGTTTTTTCGGCTTCACGGTAAAACGTAATCTGTCACCGCGAATGGCAACTTCTGCAAATGGTTTCACCACTTTAGTGTCATTCGCACGCTTCATATCGCTTAACAATGTCACAATGAAGTGTTGCGAATCTCTGTGCGTACGGCTGAGCATTCTGCGAACTTCAATAGTGTCAGAAAACAGTGGCCTCGGCTCAATAGTATCAATGACTCGCGTATTATCGCGTATCGTCTGAATTGAGCGCTCGCTCTTAGCCCTGGCTTCGCTATGTAACATACTTCCACCTTAGCCTGATACCCCTGTACCAGGCGAATGTCCTACCCATGTAAGACCCGTCACGCTCGCTGACGCCATCGTCAACTGTTCAATAAATCTACGCCGGGCAACCACGCTTTTCAAGTTTTACCTGAAAAGCTCCGATGGTGCGAACTGGCACATTAAGGCGTTTCAACGCCCCCTGAGACGCCATTTAACCCTTTGTTTACCGTTCTTTTTCCGCAACTGGCAAAGAATCGCCCCCGGAACGTTGAGAAAAAGGATCTCATGCGTGGTCACCTGAATGACTGTGTCACTATGGCTGATGTAACTGGCGTTCGCAGCGTTGCAGAAAATCGCCACTTTGTCTGACCCGGCTTTTCCTGCCCGGACCCTGAATATTCTCCCCATACTGGTGCATCTGCCCTGCCACTGGGCAACCACTTCACTCTGTGCCGCCCACAAACAACGTCGTTGCCTGCCTATCCTCACCAAAACGCCCTGGCACATATCCTGCTTAATAAGATTATCGCCCACCCACGCCAAGGCCAGCCATGAAAACTCTCCCCCAGCAGAACAACGCCGCCAAAGAAAACCACGCCCGCAACCGCCTGTTGCGCTTCGCCCTCTTCACCCTCGGCGGCATGGGAATGGAAGGCACACCCCCGCCCAGCCCTGCGGACTCCCCGCTTAAATTTAAACCCTAGACGCAGCGCCCTAACCCCCAGCCCATCCCAAAGCCAATTATCAGGGAGGGCAGCGGGATGAGCCCGGGGCGGGGTAACCCGCGCAGGGTCGCCCGCTGACAGACCCGAAACTCTCGATCCTACAGGCGACCAGCCCTTGCTTTAGGCCGTAACCCTACCCCCCAGCCCACCCCGAAGCCAATT
>NZ_JRZZ01000002.1:285955-303817 GCF_002865965.1 Erwinia sp. B116 | reverse complement strand
CCGATTATCAGGGAGGGCAGCGGGATGAGCCCGGAGCGGGGTAACCCGCGCAGGGTCGCCCGCTGACAGGCCCGACACTCTCGATCCCACAGGCGACGAGCCCTGGCCCTAGCCTTTGCCCTGGCCCTTGCCCTTGCCCCGAAACGTTTCACCCCCCTTCCCCCAACTGTACATTTCACCGTCTATCCTTAAATTTCGTCCTTTATCCACATCAGACAACCTCGAGGCCACCGCATGGAATCTGCAACCGTATCCACCAGCTGGGGCGCCGAAACCCTCGCCCCCGACACCGTCTGGTTCCGCCTCTGGGCTCCCGGCCACGACCACATCACCCTGCAACTCAACGGCGAAAACAGCGACATGAACCCGGCCGCCGACGGCTGGTTCGAACTGCAGGTCAGCGGCGTCTCCCCCGGTGCGGAATACCGCTACCTGCTACCCGACGGCACAACCGTCCCGGACCCGGCCTCCCGCGCACAAAAGCACGACGTCAACGGCCCCTCCGTGGTAATCGACCCACACGGTTACAACTGGAAACACTCTGACTGGCGTGGCCGCCCGTGGCAGGAGATTGTCACCTACGAACTGCACATCGGCACCTTCACCCCTGAAGGCACCTTCCGTGCCGCCATCGAAAAACTGCCACACCTGGCCGACCTCGGCATCACCGCCATCGAACTCCTGCCGCTATCGCAGTTCGGCGGCAACCGCGGCTGGGGTTACGACGGCGTCCTGCTCTACGCCCCGCACAGCGCCTACGGCACGCCGGATGACTTAAAAGCGCTGGTCGATGCCGCCCACGGCCACGGCATCTCGATACTGCTGGATATCGTACTCAACCACTTTGGCCCGGAAGGCAACTACCTGCCGCTACTGGCCCCGGACTTCTTCGATAAACAGCGCCACACCCCCTGGGGAGCAGGCATCGCCTATCAGGCTGACGCCGCCCGCCGCTATATCGCCGAAGCCCCGCTCTACTGGCTGCGGGAGTACCGCCTCGACGGCCTGCGCTTCGACGCCATCGACCAGATCGAAGATGACTCGCAGCCGCATATCCTCGTGGAGATCGCCCGGCGCATCCGCGCGGAAATCACCGACCGGCCGATCCACCTGACCACCGAAGACTGCCGCAACATCATCGATCTGCACCCGCGCCACGCCGACGGCAGCGCGCCGCTGTTCACCGCCGAATGGAACGATGATTATCACAACGCCGTGCACGTGCTGGCCACCGATGAAACCCACGCCTACTACGAAGACTTCTCCCGCGAGCCGGAAGCCCAGCTGGCGCGATCGCTGGCCGAAGGCTTCGCTTATCAGGGCGAAGTCTCGCCGCAGAGCGGTGAAGCGCGCGGCGTGGACAGCGGCAGCCAGCCGCCGCTGGCCTTCGTCGATTTTATTCAGAATCACGATCAGGTGGGCAACCGCGCGCTGGGCGAACGGCTGTTAACGCTGGCCGGAGCGGAGCGTACCCGCGTGCTGCTGGCCGCGCTGCTGCTGTCGCCGCACAGCCCGCTGCTGTTTATGGGCGAAGAGTACGGCGAAACGCAGCCGTTCCTGTTCTTTACCGACTTCCACGGCGACCTGGCAGAGGCGGTGCGCAAAGGCCGGGCGAAGGAGTTTGCCGGCCACAGCGGCTACGCGGGCGAAGCGGTTCCCGACCCGAACGCGCAGCAAACCTTCGATGATTCGAAGCTGAACTGGCAGCAGGCGGACAGTGAAGACGGCCGCGCCTGGCTGGCCTTCACCCGCCGGCTGCTGCAGTTGCGCCATCAGCATATCGTGCCGCTGCTGGCGCAGGCTGGCGGCAACGCTGGCAAGGTGGTTACCACCGCAGCGGGCCTGGTGGCGGTCAGCTGGACGCTGCCGCAGGGCACGCTGTCGCTGGCCTTTAATATCGGTAAAAAGCCGCAACCGCTGCCCGACCAGCCCGGTAAAACAATCTTCGCCTGGCCCGCCGGTGAAACCGCCAGCGGCAGTTCCGCTGCGCCAGAGCAGGCAGGAAAAGCCAGCGGCAGTTCCGCTGTGCCACAGCAGGCTGGAGAAGCGGCGCCGGCAGGCTCCAGGCCGGGCGGTGAGCTGCCGCCCAACAGCATCCTCGTGCGTTTGACAACAGGGAAGAAAAAATGACCGTTCCTACAGCCACTTACCGTATCCAGTTCCGCAACGGCATGACCTTTGACCGCGCGGCGGGCCTGGTGCCCTATATTAAACGGCTGGGCGCCAGCCACCTCTACGCCTCGCCAGTCTTCACCGCGACCACCGACTCCACCCACGGCTACGACGTCACCGACGCCAACGAAATCGACCCGGCCATCGGCGGTCGTGAAGGCTTCGATCGCCTGGTTAAGGCGCTGAAGCAGGCCGGCCTGGGGCTGATTCTGGATATCGTCCCCAACCATATGGCCGCCTCGCTGGAGAACGCCTGGTGGCGCGACGTGATCGAACACGGCGCAGCCAGCCGCTACGCCGGCTACTTCGATATCGACTGGACGCAGCGCCTGACGCTGCCGTTTCTCGGCGACGATTTTGCCACGGTGCTGGAACAGGGCGACATCAGCGTCAAAGCCGATCCGCACAGCGGCCGCCCGGCGCTGGCGTATTTTGACAGTTTTTATCCGTTAACGCCGGCCAGCTGGCAGGGGCAGGAGGCGGCGGTGCTGGCGCTGACCGATAAGACGCAGATCGCCGCGCTGCACGATCGCCAGCCGTGGCGGCTGATGTCGTGGCGCGACGCCCCCGGTGAACTCTCCTACCGCCGCTTCTTCGAAATCACCGGGCTGGCCGGGGTGCGGGTGGAGGATCCTGCGGTATTTGCTGACAGCCACCGGCTGATCCTGGAGCTGGTGCACAGCGGCGCGGTGGACGGGCTGCGGGTCGATCACGTTGACGGGCTGGCCGATCCCAAAGGCTATCTGGAACAGCTGCGCGCGGCCGCCGGAGATGCTTGCTACATCACGGTTGAGAAGATCCTCAGCGCAGGCGAGCGGCTACCGGCGGACTGGCCGGTCTCCGGCACCACCGGCTACGAGTTTATTGAGGCGCTGGCCGACGTACTGGTCAACGGCCAGCGCATTGACGCGCTGCGCGCCGCCTATCAGCAGCAGGTCGGCCAGCCGCTGAAGATGGAGCTGGAGCTGCGGGCGGCGCGAGCGCTGATGGTCGATCGCAACTTTGCCGGCGAGTTTGCCACGCTGCTCAGCCTGGCCGTGGAAATCGCCGCGGCGGAAGGGGAAGCGCCGGACGATGACGCGATCCGCCACGCGCTGCGCGAGCTGCTGCTGGCCTTCCCGGTCTACCGCACCTACGGCACCGCTGCCGGGCTGCCGCAGGCTGACCAGGCGCTGCTGGCGGGCGTGGTGGAACAGGTCAGTCACGGCACACACGCCGCCGACCCGCACGCGCTCGGCTTTATCGTGCGGCTGCTGCGCGGCGAAGCGGCCACCCGTGCCGAACGGGCGGACAGCTTCCGCACCCGCTTCCAGCAGCTCAGCGGCCCGCTGATGGCGAAATCGGTGGAGGACACGCTGTTCTTCCGCCACAGCATGAACCTGGCGCTGAACGAAGTGGGAGCCGAACCGCTGCCGCGTCGTTTCGATCCGCGGCAGTTTCATCAGGCGATGCGTGAACGTCTGCAGCAGCAGCCGGACGGCATCACCAGCACCTCGACCCACGATACCAAACGCGGCGAAGACGCCCGCGCCCGCCTGTACACGCTGAGTGAAGCCCCGGAAAGTTGGGCGGCGGCGGTGACGCGCTGGCAACAGCTGAACCACAATGCGGTGCAACAGCTGGCCGACGGCCCGGCGCCGCGCCCGGCCGGCGAGTGGATGCTGTACCAGGCGCTGGCCGGGGTCTGGCCAGCGGAACTGCAGCCTGAAGATGCCGACGGGCTGCAGGCGCTGGAGGAGCGCTTCACCGCCTTCGTTGAAAAAGCGATGCGCGAAGCCAAGCTACGCACCGACTGGGCGGAGACCAACGACGCCTATGAACAGGCGGTGCTCGGCTACGCGCGGCAGCTGCTCAACCCGGCTAACCGGGCATTTCTGCAGGACTTTCACGCCACGCTGCAGCCGTTTATTCGCGCCGGGCTGCTGAACGGCCTGACGCAGACGGTGATCAAACTGACCGCGCCGGGCGTGCCGGATATCTACCAGGGCAGCGAAGGGCTGAACTTCAGCCTGGTCGACCCGGACAACCGCCGCGAGCCGGACTTCAACCGGCTGCAACGGCAGCTGGAAGCCGGCCAGCAGCCGGACTCAATTTCGGCCGCTTTGCTGAACGGCCAGCTGAAACAACATACGGCAGACAACCAGCCCGACGCCATCCCGGCCGCCTTGCTGAACGGCGAGCTGAAACAGCATGCGGCAGACAACCAGCCCGACGCCATCCCGGCCGCCTTGCTGAACGGCGAGCTGAAACAGCATGTGGTGGCTACGCTGCTGGCGCTGCGTAACGCTCACCCCGCCCTGTTCCGCCACGGCGACTACCTGCCGCTGACCGTCGACGGGCCAGCGGCAGATCGCTGGCTGGCCTTTGCCCGCAGCGAGGGCGAAACCCGGCTGGTGGTGATTGTGCCGCGGCTGAGGCTGAACGATCTCTACCGGGCTGAAGCCGGCGATACCCGTTGCGCTGATGCAGACGATGCGGCGCGGCCCGGCGCTGGCGATACCAGCTGGGCGGATAAAGACGACCTGAACTGGGCCGGGGCGGGCGATAAGCGCTGGGCCAGTGCAGAAAGCGCAAACGGAGATCAACAGGCGGCAGACGATGAAACAGCCGTTGCGGTTACCCGGCAGGCATCAGAAACACTCACGCTGCCGCCGCAACTGGCGCAGCGCCGCTATCAAAACGTGCTGACCGGCGAGACCAGCCAGCCGGGCAGCACGATTGCGCTGCCTGCCAGCGCAGAACCGGCCTTTATCGTGCTGGTGAGCCTTAACGGGAAGATTAAGTAATGACATTCGCTGGCTGAAAGAGCCTCCTTGTGATCCGACGCTGAGGCCTACGGCGTTGAACACGGGACACGGGCTTCGGGTTCAGCCAGCCTGTTGCTGTGTAGTGCTCGCGAATGGCTGACTCTCAGGAGTTAGCATTTTTATTCTGCTGTTAGCTGAAGTTCTGACCTTCTACGGAGAGAGTTATGTCACAGGGTACGCGTTTTGAAATTACAGCAGGACACGGGGAGCAGCTGGGTGCCAACTACGACGGCCAGGGCGTTAACTTCGCGCTGTTCTCCGCCTGCGCTGAGCGGGTGGAGCTGTGCCTGTTCGACCCCAGCGGCGAAAATGAGATTGCCCGGCTGGAACTGCCGGAGTATACCCACGAGGTGTGGCACGGCTACGTCCCTGGCCTCAAGCCCGGCACATTGTACGGCTATCGCGTTTACGGCCCCTACGATCCGGAAAACGGCCACCGCTTTAACCCTAACAAGCTGCTGCTTGATCCTTACGCCCGTGAACTGGCGGGTGACGTGCGCTGGAACGAGGCGCACTTCGCCTACGACCTGCACCACGAAGACAAAGACCTGACCTTTGATGAACGCGACAGCGCCCCCTTTACACCAAAATGCCGGGTCATCGACCCCAACGAATTTGACTGGCAGGATCACCAGCGGCCCACTATCCCCTGGCCGCAGGCGGTAGTCTATGAAACCCACGTCAAAGGCTTTACCCAGCTCAACCCGGCGCTGCCACCTGCGCTGCGCGGCACCTATGACGGCATGGGCCACAAAGCCTCCGTCGACTACATCAAAAGCCTCGGCGTTACCTCGGTAGAGCTGCTGCCGGTGCACTGGTTCCCGGACGACCAGCACCTGCTGGATAAAGGGCTGAAAAATTTCTGGGGCTACAACAGCCTCGGCTTCTTCGCCCCGGCCAGCCGCTACTTTGGCCCGCGCGGCATCCAGGGCTTCCGCGATATGGTGCGCGCCTACCACGATGCCGGCATTGAGGTGATCCTCGACGTGGTCTACAACCACACCGCCGAAGGCAACGAACTGGGCCCGACCCTGTCGTTCAAAGGCATCGACAACTTCTCCTACTACCGCACCCTGCCCGACCAGCACCGCTACTACATCAACGACACCGGCACCGGCAACACCGTCAACACCTCGCACCCCAGGGTACTGCAAATGATCATGGACTCGCTGCGCTACTGGGCAGAATCGATGCACGTCGACGGCTTCCGCTTCGATCTTGGCACCATTCTCGGCCGTGAGCCGGAGGGCTTCGACCCGCGCGGCGGCTTCTTCGACGCCATGCGCCAGGACCCGCTGCTCTCGCGCCTTAAGCTGATCGGTGAACCCTGGGACATCGGCCCCGGCGGCTACCAGGTAGGCAGCTTCCCGCCGGGCTGGGCCGAATGGAACGACAAATACCGCGACACCGTCCGCGAATACTGGAAAGGCGATAACATCACCACCGACTTCGCCGCCCGCCTGCTCGGCTCCGGCGACCTCTACGACCGCTTCGGCCGCCGGCCGTGGGCCAGCGTTAACTTTATCACCGCCCACGACGGCTTCACCCTCAACGACCTGGTCTCTTACAACGACAAACACAACGACGCCAACGGCGAAGACAACAACGACGGCCACAACGACAACCGCTCATACAACTATGGCGCAGAAGGCCCCACCGATGATGACAACATCGTCGCGGTACGCGAACGCCAGAAACGCAACTTCCTCGCCACCCTGTTCTTCTCCCACGGCACGCCGATGCTGCTGGCCGGCGATGAATCTGGCCGCAGCCAGCTCGGCAACAACAACGGCTACTGCCAGGACAGCGAACTCTCCTGGCTTCACTGGGACAACCTCCCCGCCAGCGCCGACGCCCTGCGCGACTTCACCCGCCACCTGATCGCGCTGCGCGCCGCCCAGCCGCTGCTGCGCCGCGAAAGCTGGCGTGACGGCCTTGACATCAAATGGTTCAACGCCGGCGGCGGCTTACAGCAGGACGAACAGTGGGATGAAGGCTCCACCATCGGCCTATACCTCGGCCGCGCCGACCTGCAGCCCGAGCCCGGCATCTGGCACGACGTGCTGATGCTCTTCAACCCCTTCGAAGGCAGCGTCCCCTTCCAGATCCCGCAGTTTGGCGAAGGCGGCTGGCTGCTCGAACTCTCCACCGGCGACCACACCCAACCCGGCCAGGCGATCACCAAAGAAAAAGACTTCGAACTGGAGGGCCGCAGCTTCGCACTGTTCAGAAGGCCATAAAATTGACAGCCAATAAAACCGTTAATTATCAGGGAGGGCAGCGGGATGAGCCCGGAGCGGGGTAACCCGCGCAGGGTCGCCCGCATGACCGCCAGACACTCTCGATCACACAGGCGACAGGCCTTCAAAACGCCCAGCCATAACAGCCGTACATTATCAGGGAGGGCAGCGGGATGAGCCCGGAGCGGGGTAACCCGCGGAGGGTCGCCCGCTGACAGGCCCGACGCTCTCGATCCAGCAGGCGACGCGCCCTTAAAGCTCGATCAAACAGGCGACATCCCCTAAAAAAGGCAGACGAAAAAAAACCGGGTTTCCCCGGTTTTCATCACATCAAACGCTGCAGCATCAGAACTGGTAAACCAGACCTACCGCTACCACATCGTCAGTATTCACACCGGCATCACGGGTGAACTGATTCTCGTCCAGCAGGTTGATCTGATAATCAACATAGGTCGACATATTTTTGTTGAAGTAGTAAGTCGTACCCACATCAATGTATTTCTTCAGATTCTGCTTACCGTAACCCTCAACATCGGTACCACGAGAGTTAACAAACGCCAGCGACGGACGCAGACCGAAATCGAACTGATACTGAGCTACCAGCTCCCAGTTATCCGCCTTATCCGCGTAACCGTAAACATCGGCGCTGGTGCTGCTGCCGAAGCGGGTCGCATTGTAAGAACGGGTATACATTGCCGCCAGATAAACGTTGTTAGCGTCATACTTCAGACCACCGGTGTAAGCCGTGGCTTTATCACCGTGACCCAGCGCTGCCGGGCTGTTCTGATCGGTAGTACGGTCAGAAGAGAAGGTCGCCGCACCGATACCAAAGCCGGAACCGATGTCATAAGTGGTAGAAACACCCCAGCCGTCGCCGTTCTGACCCAGCACGTCACGGCCGTTATTCGACTCGGTGGCGCTGCTGTTCTTGCCCTGGTACTGCACGGCGAAGTTCCAGCCGTCAACCAGACCAAAGAAGTTGTTGTTACGGTAGGTCGCCATACCGTTACCACGGGAGAACATAAAGTTGTCTGCACCGTAGGTATCACCACCGAACTCAGGCAGTACGTCGGTCCATGCGCCGATATCGTAAGCCACGCCGTAATTACGACCGTAGTCGAATGAACCGGCGTCGCCAAATTTCAGGCCGGCAAAACCAACACGCGTATAGCTGTTCGCGGTGCCCTGGGACTCAGCGCTGTTCAGCGCGGCCTGATACTCCCACTGGCCGTAACCGGTCAGCTCGCTGGAGATCTGGGTTTCGCCCTTAAAGCCAAAACGCAGGTAGGACTGATCGCCGTCGGTACCGTTGTCATCAGAGAAGTAGTGCAGGCCATCCACTTTACCGTTCAGGTCCAGTTTGTTGCCGTCTTTATTATAGATTTCTGCTGCGCCTGCGGAACCGGCTACCAGCAACGCTGGAACCATCAGAGAAAGAACGCGTAATTTCATTTCATTACCCTCTTGTTATCTGCTTATTTGCCACTGCGTGCTGAAGAGTAAAATTCAGCCTGAAATGTCATGTTAAGCCGTGGAGAGTAATTATCTATCGAGAAAATGATACTAATTTTCCAAAAGTGTTTCAAACATACTTACAAGTATTTCACTTTGTAATTTAAGCGGAACTTTTATGCAGCACAAATTGCAAAGTTATATAGCACTAATAATCAAAAAATAACAATATTCTTATTTTTCAGCAGATTAATCCTAATCATCAACCAGCGCACTGAATGGTAAAATTTTTTCGCGATCTGCCCTTATAATTACCCTGCTATCATCATTTTATTGAGCATTACCTTCATTCACCCCGAATGATTTGTTTTACCCCAGATTCCTGCCGAACCTCGTGTTCGGCTTTTTTTTTGCCGTTTTTTGCAGCATTGTCAACTCAGGTAAAGTTACCCCAGCTGAAAAAATTAAGCATGACTATTTCTGCACAATGTTATTCACCGCACGGATAAATCCGGCAGCAAATAGCGCCATCTTTACCACTTAATTATTACGGTTAAAAAATGGGTTACGGCCAAATTCCCTCGCGCACCTCTTGCGTCGCTTAACGGGATCGCCGCGGCGAAATGCTTCACTCCCCGCCACGCCGCCGACGGCGGCAGACAACCGCCAGCCACCCTCCTGCCCGGCTGTACACTCTGCCCGCATTTCGCCAGGAGTACTCTGGAAATTCTTAATAAGACGACGATTCCGATTAACAGCCCCCCACTTTCGGGTTATTACTTTGCCGCGCACCGGCAGTGGCTGAACGCAGGCCGCAGCGAGCCGATAAACACGCACTGGTTGGGTGGTTTAGCTTCTTTAGCACATGTAAATGTGGTAAAAATCTGGGCTGAATTGGGACAGGCAGAACGGATAAAAATGACCACACTGGATGTACACATTACCGATAAGTCTGCGCGACTGACGCAACGCGCCACGCGCGTCGCCTTTCTCATCGCCGGTATCGGCATGGCCGCCTGGGCACCGCTGGTTCCTTATGCCAAAGATCGTGCCGCGCTCAGCGACGCCTCCTTTGGTACCTTACTGCTGTTTCTCGGCCTCGGATCGATGCTGGCGATGCCGCTGGCCGGTAGCCTGGTAAGCCGTCTCGGCTGCAGGCGGGTGATTACCGCCGGCAGCGCGCTGTTACTGTTGATGCTGCCGCTGCTGGCGGTGCTCTCATCGGCCCTTAGCCTCGGTGCCGCGCTGATGGTGTTCGGCGCGGCGATGGGCCTGGTCGACGTGGCGATGAATATTCAGGCGGTAGAGGTCGAAAAGCGCTCCGCGAAGGCGATGATGTCCGGCTTTCACGGTTTCTTCAGCATCGGGGGTATCATCGGTGCCGGTCTGGTCAGCGCGCTGCTGGCGCTGGGCATGTCGCCGCTGCCCGCCGTGCTGACGATCGACCTGCTGCTGATCGTGCTGTGGTTCTGCAGCCAGCGCTATTTTCTTAACCGGCCGCTGCACCAGCCGGATGCGCCACTGTTTGTGGTGCCGCGCGGCTGGGTACTGTTCCTCGGAATTCTGTGCTTCATTCTGTTCCTGGCCGAAGGCTCGATCCTCGACTGGGGCGCGCTGTTCCTTACCCAGCATCGCGAGATGCCAACCGCTCAGGCCGGTCTGGGCTATGCGGTGTTCTCGGTGGCGATGACCATCGGCCGGCTGTGCGGCGACCGCATCGTGCACGCCTGTGGCCGCACGGCAACGCTGTTTGTCGGCTCACTGTGTGCGGCGCTGGGCATGCTGCTGGTGGTCGCGGTGCCCGCCGCCTGGGTCTCGCTGCTGGGCTTCCTGCTGGTGGGCTTTGGTGCCTCCAATACCGTGCCGATTATGTTCAGTGCGGCAGGAAACCAGACCGTGATGCCGGTTAATCTGGCGATCTCGTCAATGACCACCATCGGCTACGCCGGGATCCTGGCGGGCCCGGCGCTGGTCGGCTTTATCGCCCAGTGGTCCAGCCTGTCGGTGGCGTTCAGCCTGATCGCCGCGCTGCTGCTGCTGGTTGCCGCCAGTTCACGCAAGATTACCAGCTGACCGGGGAAAATGACGCATGCTGCCCAATAAGTTTCCCGTGACCGCCGGCAACGTCTCGCGCTTCTTTATGCTGTTTACGCTGGTGCTGCTGCTGGCCAGCGGTTTTATGATCGCCAATGCGGTGAACGCCACGCTGACCGCCAAACGCGACGTACTGTCCGATATCACCCACAGCATGCAAAAGCGCATCGATTCCTACCGCTTTGCCACCTGGCAGCTGTATGAAAATCTCGCCGCCACCGCCACCGGCAGCACCGCCGCCACCCTGCAGGAGACCCGCCTGCGGCCGGACGTCTACGCGCTGGAAAAAACCCGGCGTAAAACCGAGGCGCTGATCTTCGGCTCCCACGACAGCAGCACGCTGGAAATGACGCAGAGGATGTCCGGTTATCTGGACCAGCTGTGGGGGGCGGAAAACAGCACCTGGTCGATGTACTTTCTTAACGGCCAGGACAACAGCCTGATCCTTATCTCAACGCTGCCGTTGAAAGAGATGGCCGCACAGACCAAAGACAGCGCCATCAGCAATATTGCCGAAGCGCGCCGCGCGGAGATGCTGCAGCAGGCTAACGCGCTGGACGAGCGTGAGAGTTTCTCGCCGCTGCGCCGTTTCAGCTGGCAGAACGCGCCCTATTTCACCCTGCGCACCACCTTCAACCAGCCGGGGCATCTGGCAACCGTGGTCGCTTTCGATCTGCCGGTCAATGACATTATTCCCCCGGCGATGCCGCTGGACAACTTCCAGCTGCGCCAGGACACCACCCCGGTGGCCGAAGGCAGCGACGGCCAGCAGAACAGCGCCAGCACCCGCGTCAGCTGGGTGAGTCCGTTCGTCGAGATTACTGCCCCGCTCTCCAGTACCTCGCTGCAGCTGGTGTACCGCATTCCGGTCACCGGGCTGGCGCTGGAGACGGTGCGCAACCTGATCTGGCCGCTGCTGGCCAACCTGGCCCTGCTGCTGATGTCGGTCGCCGGCCTGCTGCTGCTGCGCCAGCAGTCGCTGCGCCCCAGCGAAAACCAGAGCGCGGAGCTGGACGCGCTGCGCATGCTTAATGAGGAGATCGTGGCGACGCTGCCGGTGGGGCTGCTGGTGTATGATTTTGCCAATAACCGCACCCTGCTGAGCAATAAAATTGCCGAGCACCTGCTGCCGCATCTTAACCTGCAGAAAATCATCAATATGTCCGATCAGCACCAGGGCATCCTGCAGGCGACGGTGAATAATGAAGTGTATGAAATTCGCCACCTGCGCAGCGCCATCTCGCCGCATACGCAGCTGTTTATGATGCGCGATCAGGATCGTGAGCTGCTGGTGAATAAAAAACTGCAGCGGGCGCAGCAGGTGCTGGAGAAGAATCACCAGACGCGTCAGCAGCTGTTACAGAACCTGGGCTTTGCCCTGCAGCGCCCGTTACAGTCGCTGAACGGTGACCTGCAGACGCTGGCCGCCGGGCACGACGCCGCGCTGGCGGAGCGAACGCTTGCCGCCTCACAGGCGCTGAGCCAGCTGGTGGATGACATCGTGCTGCTGAACCAGCTGGAGACGCTGGACTGGGCGCCTAACCCTGCCGCCTTCAGCCCGCGGGCGCTGCTGGATGAGCTGGCGCTGGCGGTCCTGCCGGCGACGCAGCGCAAAGGACTGACCCTGCTGGTCGCCAGCCAGCTGGATGCCGAGCAGCTGCGTTATGGCGATCGGCAGGCGTTAGGCAAGATCCTCTCGACGCTGCTTGACTATGCGGTGACCACCACCGACTGGGGGCGCATCAGCCTGACCCTGGACGCGCCGGGCGATCGGCCCGACCTGCTGACCTTTGAGGTGGTTGATACCGGCAGCGGGCTGCGCGCCGATGAGATCGACAACGCCGATTTCCCATTCCTCGGCGAGACCCAGGCCGACCGCTACGGTCAGGCGTCGGGGATGGCCTTCTTCCTGTGTAAACAGCTGTGCAAACAGCTCGGCGGCCGCTTTGAGGTGCAGGCCACGCCGCAGATCGGCTCGCGCTATAAAATTCAGCTGCCGCTGCCGGCGGCACCCGCGCCGGAACAGGAAGAGCCGCTGCTGGAAGGCGTTAACGCGCTGATTGATATTACCGTTGATGACGTGCGTAAAATCGTGGTACATCAATTGGCTGCCTGGGGCGCTAACTGCATTACGCCGGATGAGCGTTTCTCAGGTCAGGAACATGATGTTCTGGTGACGGATGACCCGACGCGGCTGACCCGCTGGTCGCTGCTGCTCACCGACGATCAACCCGGCTACACCCGGCTGGCCGACGGCCAGTATCGGGTTAATTTCAACATCAGCAGCGCGATGCAGGATGCTCTGCTGCTGTTGATTGAACAGCAACTGGCCGAAGAAGAACAGGCTGAGCAGCAGGGTGAACAGCCTGATATCGCTCAGCTTGTCGCCAGTGGCTATTTCCAGCTGTTCGTGGATACAGTACCCGATGATGTCATCAGGTTGTATAATGAGGCAGCAAACCAGGATTACAGTGCGCTGGCTCAAACGGCACATCGGCTAAAAGGTGTGTTTGCCATGTTAAATTTGCTACCCGGCAAGCAGCTTTGTGAATCGCTGGAACAGCACATTGAACAATGCAGCGATTCAAACATTAAAAATACCACCAGTGAAATTGACACCTACGTCAATGACCTGCTGCAGCAAGGTAACCCATAAGATGAATAACATGAACGTAATCATTGCCGACGACCATCCCATTGTCCTGTTCGGCATTCGCAAGTCACTCGAGCAGATCGAGTGGGTTAACGTTGTCGGCGAGTTTGAAGATTCTACGGCGTTGATTAACAGCCTGTCGAAACTTGATGCTCACGTGTTGATCACCGACCTGTCAATGCCGGGTGAAAAGTACGGTGACGGCATTACGCTGATCAAGTACATCAAACGCCACTATCCGGACCTGTCGATCATTGTTCTGACCATGAACAACAATCCGGCGATCCTCAGCGCAGTGCTGGATCTGGATATTGAAGGGATCGTACTGAAACAGGGTGCGCCAACCGACCTGCCTAAAGCGCTGGCCGCCCTGCAGAAAGGCAAGAAGTACACCCCGGACAGCGTGGCAAAACTGCTGGAGAAAATCAGCGCCGGTGGCTACGGCGACAAACGCCTGTCGCCGAAAGAGAGTGAAGTGCTGCGCCTGTTCGCCGAAGGCTTCCTGGTGACCGAGATTGCCCGCAAGCTGAACCGCAGCATTAAAACCATCAGCAGCCAGAAGAAGTCGGCGATGATGAAGCTGGGCGTCGATAACGATATCGCCCTGCTGAACTACCTCTCCTCGGTCAGCATGACGCCAGTCGACAAAGACTAACCGGGCAGGCCGCCTGACGGTGGCCCGGGGGGCGGGCGTGATGCAGCCCCCCGGCCCTTATCACCGCCCGTTAACCCCGCGCTTTTCGCACACTCGCAGCATAAAACTTCAGCGACTGCTGCAGCGTCTCCATGGTCACCGGTTTCGACAGACAGTTGTCCATGCCGGCGTCCAGACAGCGCTGCTTCTCTTCCGCCAGCGCATTAGCCGTCACCCCCAGTACCGGGAAGGTGCGCCCCTGTTCGCGCAGGCAGCGGGTCAGGCGATAGCCGTCCATCTTCGGCATATTGACGTCGGTCAGCACGATATCTATCTCGTTGCGGCTCAGCACGCTTAGCGCGTCTTCGCCGTCCTGGGCGGTTTTCACCCGATAACCGAGCGAACCGAGCTGATCGGACAACAGCATACGGTTGATCGGATGGTCGTCGACCACCAGGATCAGAATATCGTCATTGTCAGCATCCCCGCGCGCGTCAGCCACGCTGACCGTATAAGGCGACGGCAGCGCCAGCGCCAGACGCCAGATCCGCGCCAGCAGCGCGGGCAGCTCATGGGGGGTGATGGTGCCGTATACCCAGCGGCCGGGGCTCTGCTCCAGCGGGCCATCGTTGTGGCGGCCGTCAAAGCGTACCACCGCGCGCACCGGGTGCGACGGCTCCAGCTCATAGTCGCAGACCACCACGTCATCCGCCTCCCCTTCCCCTGCGTAGAGTGCCACCTGCAGCCCCTGCTGCTGCAGCAGCGCGCTGAGGAAGTCGGCCAGCACCTGGTTGCGCAGCGCCAGCCAGCAGCGTTTGCCCTGCAGCCCTTCCTGCCGCTCGGCCAGCGGCGGATTGCTGCGATAAAGCGGGATGCGGATAATAAACTCGCTGCCCATCCCCGGTTCGGAATCAACCTCGATATCACCGTCCATCATGCTGGTCAGTTTTTCGCAGATCGCCAGTCCAAGACCGGTGCCCTGGAAGTGGCGCTGCACGCCGCTGCCCACCTGGAAGAAGGGATCGAACAGCCGGGTCAGCTCTTTCGCCGGGATGCCGACGCCGGTATCGCGCACGCGGAACGCCAGATAGCCGTCGCGCAGGTAAACGTGCAGGGTAATGCCGCCGGTATGGGTGAATTTGATGGCGTTATTCAGCAGGTTGGAGATCACCTGCAGCAGGCGCATCGGGTCACCGTTAAGCGTCTGAGGGACGTCGCTGTCGATATAGCACCACAGCGTCAGCCGCTTCTTCACCACCATCGCCAGATAGTTGGCGGTGATGTGCGCCACCACTTCACGCGGCGAGAATTCGGCCGGCTCAATTTTCAGCTGCTCCGATTCGATTTTCGAGAAATCGAGGATATCGCTGATGATTTTCAGCAGCAGGCTGGAGGAGTTGTTCATCGCGGTGACCAGCGAATCGACCCCCGGCGGCAGCGATTTGGTCTGCAGCAGGTCAAGATTACCGATAATGCCGTACAGCGGCGTGCGCAGTTCGTGGCTGACGGTGGCAAGGAACATCGATTTTGACTGGCTGGCCTGTTCGGCCGCCTGCGCCATCTCCTGCAGCGACTCCTCCATTTTGACGCGGGCGCTGACGTCCACCAGCACGCAGATCGCCACGTTCTCATTGCGATAGCGCGAATGCACAAAGCTGATCTGCAGGTTGGTATTGCTGCCGGTCAGCACGTCGACAAAGTTCACCTGCTGGCCGCAGATAATTTCGGTCAGCCGCTGGCGGTCTTCCTGGGTCAGCAGGGTGAGATAGTTGTGCGCCAGTTCGTTACTGAGGATGTTGGTGCCGTCGCTGGTGCGCAGAATACAGATGCCCACCGGCGCGGAGGCGACGATTTTACGGTTGAACTGCTCGTGCTCCTCCAGCCGGTAGGCGTTATCCTCGGCGGGCAGGAACATGCGCCGTTCAAACAGCCAGGCGAGGGTAAACAGGATCAGCGCGCTGAACAGGTTGAGCAGCAGCGCGTTGATGATCATGATTTTCAGCCGCTCAATAATCACCTCGGTCGACACCGAATAGACCACGCTGAGCGAGGACGGTAACAGCTTTTTCTTTAAAATCAGCTGATCGTAGCCCGCCACGTAGCCAAACCAGGCGTCGCTGTCCGGCAGGTCGTCCGCGCCGAAGCCGGGGCCGCTGCGCGCCGATGACAGCACCCGCTGATTGTTCTGATCGACCAGCGTCACCGTGACCGGCAGGCTGCCGGCGGTGATAAAGTCATCCATGCGGATGCTCTGTTCAATGCCGAGCAGCGCGGCCACCTTGTTGGCCACGTAAACCGGCATCAGCATATAGTAGTAGCCGTTGCCCGGCTGGCTGCCCGGCGCCACCCAGTAGACGCTGCTCTGCCGCTCCTCGTCATTGCCGTTGCGGTACTTGAGGATGCGATCCTGCAGCAACTTCAGCGCGCTTTGCCGGTCAACCGAAGCGCTGCCGACGCCGAAATCGGCCAGGCACTGGCTCTCGCCGCCGACAAAAAACACCCGGTTGAGATCGTAGGCAGCGGCAAAATTCTCTTTCCAGTAGTGCAGGAAATAGCTCAGCGACTGCAGGGAGTTGCTCCAGGTGCTGCTCATCGCGCTGCAGTCGGAGTCGGCGTACAGCGGATAGAACTGCGGCGCGGTGCCCTTGCCGGGAAACACGCCGTTGAGCACGTCCAGCCCGCTGGTCGAGGCGTTCAGGCGGTTTTCCGCAATAAACTGCAGCTCACGGGTTACGTCCGCCAGGTGGCGGACGTACCACTGCGCCTGGTCGTAGCTGTTGTTGAACTCCTGGCGTACCTGGGACTCTTTTTCGTGCAGCACGTTAATGATGTAAAAGGTGGTTAACAGCGCGCCCAGCGTCCACAGCATCAGCGCCAGCGCGCGAAACAGGTAGCGGGAAATCCTTAACGTTGTTCGAAAAGAGACCGGATATTTCAAGGGAGGAGCCTGGTGACAGCCATAGTGGCCGAATAATAAATAGGAGTGACGCTACAGTAGCGTCAGCCTGGTGAAAAAGCCAGTTCAGCCGCCGCTTTCAGGGGACGATTTCAGCCTGTTCCGAATGCCGGCTGCGCCAGGCCGTTGGCGTAAGGCCGGTGATACGGCGAAATTCGCGGTTAAAGTTCGATTTGGTCTGAAACCCGGCCTGTTCCATAACAACAATCACCGACGCATTGCTTTCCACCAGCAGCCTCATCGCCTCAGCAATGCGCCAGCCGTTGACGTAGTGCGACACGCTCTGCCGGTGCACGGCGTTGATCGCCGCAGAGACCTGACGCGCCGGAATACCGGTTTTCCGTGCCAGCATCAGCAGATTCAAATCGGCGCGCTGATACAGGCCCTCGCGCATCACCCCCTCCACCGCCGCCAGAATCATCGACTGCTGCGCGGCATCACCCCGGCTGGTGCACGCCCTATCCGCCCCCGGAAGCGGCGTCTCGCCCCCGGAAGCCAGCAACGAGCCCGGCGTCTGCGGCATCGCGGGCAGATGCGCAGCGATAGTTTGCGCAGCAGCGGCAACCGGCCGGTGTGCGCCAGCGCAGACGGCTGCGCCCGGGTCCGCGACGTTTGCAGCACCCTCTTCAGCAACTGACGCCGCTGCCTCTGCCCCTGCTGCTTCATCTCCTGCCCTGGCCGCGTGCTTCTCTGCCGGGCCCGGCCCCCCTGCGACTACCGGTGCCAGCACCAGTAATACTGAGAGCACCGCGCAGATCAGCAGGTTACCGCCCAGCAACAGGCCGCCGGTTCCCGCTCCAGCGGCAAAGTCGAACAGCAGCGTAACGGTGACGTCGAGCAGCGCCACCGCCACC
>NZ_JRZZ01000002.1:243466-285945 GCF_002865965.1 Erwinia sp. B116 | reverse complement strand
TGACCGTTAACGCGCTGTGGCTGAACGCGAGCGGATAAAACGCGTCGCTGCCGCCGCGCAGGCGGTGCAACATTGCGGCGGCGCAGCCCAGCCAGACGGCGGGCAGCAGCGGATCGATCGCCTGCGGCAGCCACGCCACCGCCGCCGCCATGGTCAGGATCGCCCCGGCAGCAGCAAGGTAACGCGGCCGCCGGCCCATCGCCTGCGCCAGCGCGGCGCGGCACAGCAGCGGCAGCGCGGTGGCGGTCACCGGCAGCAGCCGCGGCCAGCCGTTAGCATCCGGCAACGCCACCAGCCCGGCGTTCAGCGTGTGAACCAGGCAAATCAGCAGCAGCGCTCGCCACGGCCACCCCGTCGCCCGCCGTTGTAACAGCAGCAGCAGGCAGACCAGGCTGAGCAGAAAATTAACCGGTATCAGCATGGGACTCTATCGCGATCGAGGACGCCACGCGTCCGTAAACTTCTGATAATAGGCTTCTTTATACACAAGGAATCCAAAAAATGCGCGTAATAATTGTCTTACTGCTGCTGATTACCAGCTTCACCAGCCACGGTTATAGTGTGGGCAGCCAGCTTGAAACTGTCAGCAACGGCCAGCATGGCCGCCCGTTAAAAGTGAGGATTTTCTACCCCAGTGCCGACGCGGGCGTCCCCACGTTGCAGGGGGCGAATGCCGTTTTTGGCGGATTCAGTGCGATTGAGCATGCTCATCCTGCGGACGGACGTTTCCCATTGATCGTGCTGAGCCACGGCAGCGGCGGCAACAATACCAGCCTCGCCTGGCTGGCGGTGCCGCTGGCGGCCCGCGGGGCGATCGTCATCGCCGCCAGCCACCCCGGCAGCACCACCGGCGACTCGCGGCCGCAAACCGACCTGACGCTGCAAATCCGCGATCTCAGCCAGCTGATTAGCCACTATCTGCAGGCCCCGGCCTGGCGGCCTTACATCGACCGCAACAACGTCGGTGCCATCGGCCACTCTAAAGGCGGCTACAGCGTGCTGGCGCTGGCCGGGGCGCAGGTGACCCGCGAGAGCCTGACCCGCTACTGTCAGCAGATGCCGCAGATGCCGGACTGCCAGTTTTACCAGCGCGGCGGCGTGCAGCGCGAGCAGACCGACAATGCCCGGCTGGCGGCCAGCTACCGCGATACGCGGGTGAAGTGGGTGGTGGCGCTCGATCCGGGCATGAGCTACGCCTTCACCCCGGCCAGCCTGCAGAGCATCAGCGTGCCGCTGCGGGTGATTGCCGCCGGCTACTACATCCGCGCCACCGGCGATATGACGCTGGGCGCAGAACGGCTCCCCCTGCCGGTAACGGTGCTGAAAGACGCCGGGCATTACGATTTCCTGCCGCTGTGCCAGCCGACGGCGCAGAAGATTTTAGCCGGGGAGGAGGAAGGGGAAGCCTTTATCTGCGAAACGCCCGCGGCAGAGCGAGAACTGATCCACCGCCAGACGATTGCGGCAGTCGGGGCGCTGATGCAGCGCGTCACGCATTCGGGAGGGAAATAACAGGCATAAAAAAGCCGGTTCAGCTGAACCGGCTTTTTATCAACGCTCGCAGGGTGAACGATTACTCGTCGTCTGCCTCAGCGGCGTCGTCATCGGCGTCGGCCGCATCGTCTTCCGCGTCCACTTCCGGGGCGATATCGTCATCCCCTTCCGCCACGCTGCCGTCGATGGCGTCCAGCTCTTCTTCTTCCACCGGTTCCGCCACGCGCTGCAGGCCGACCACGTTCTCGTCTTCAGCGGTACGGATCAGGATCACACCCTGGGTGTTACGGCCCACCACGCTGACTTCGGAAACGCGGGTACGTACCAGAGTACCGGCGTCGGTAATCATCATGATCTGATCGCTGTCGACCACCTGCACCGCGCCGATCACCGGCCCGTTACGTTCGGTGACTTTAATCGAGATCACGCCCTGAGTCGCACGCGACTTGGTCGGGTACTCGCTGTTGGCGGTACGCTTACCGTAACCGTTTTGCGTCACGGTAAGGATTGCCCCCTCGGCACGCGGTACGATCAGCGACACCACGCTGTCGCCTTCGGCCAGCTTGATGCCGCGTACGCCGGAAGCGGTACGGCCCATGGCGCGCACGGCGGTTTCTGCAAAGCGCACCACTTTACCGGCCGCAGAGAACAGCATCGCCTCGTCCTGGCCGTTGGTCAGCGCCACGCCGATCAGCTCATCGTCGTCACGCAGGTTCACCGCGATAATGCCGGCGCTGCGCGGACGGCTGAACTCGGTCAGCGCGGTTTTCTTCACGGTACCGCTGGCGGTAGCCATAAAGATGTTGAAGCCTTCCGCATACTCGCGCACCGGCAGGATCGCGGTGATACGCTCGTTGGCTTCCAGCGGCAGCAGGTTGACGATCGGACGTCCACGTGCGCCACGGCTGGCTTCCGGCAGCTGGTAAACCTTCATCCAGTACAGGCGGCCACGGCTGGAGAAGCACAGAATGGTGTCGTGGGTGTTGGCCACCAGCAGACGGTCAATAAAGTCTTCTTCTTTAATACGCGCGGCCGACTTGCCTTTACCACCACGGCGCTGGGCCTCGTAGTCGGTCAGCGGCTGGTACTTGACGTAGCCCTGATGCGACAGGGTTACCACCACATCTTCCTGGTTGATCAGGTCTTCGATGTTGATGTCCGCGCTATTGGCGGTGATTTCAGTACGGCGTGCATCGCCAAACTGGTCGCGGATCAGGATCAGCTCTTCGCGGATCACTTCCATCAGACGATCGGCGCTGCCAAGGATATGCAGCAGCTCGGCGATCTGCAGCAGCAGATCCTTGTACTCGTCCAGCAGCTTCTCGTGCTCAAGGCCGGTCAGCTTCTGCAGACGCAGGTCGAGGATCGCCTGGGCCTGCTGTTCGGTCAGGTAGTACTGGCCGTCGCGGATACCGTACTGCTCTTCCAGCCACTCCGGACGCGCGGCGTCATCACCGGCACGCTCCAGCATGGCAGAGACGTTGCCCAGCGCCCACGGACGCGCGATCAGGCCGGCCTTCGCTTCGGACGGGCTGGCCGCACGGCGGATCAGCTCGATAATCGGGTCGATGTTGGCCAGCGCCACCGCCAGGGCTTCGAGGATGTGCGCACGGTCACGCGCTTTACGCAGCTCAAAGATGGTACGGCGGGTGATCACCTCACGGCGGTGGCGGACAAAGGCTTCCAGAATGTCCTTCAGCGGCATGATTTTCGGCTGGCCCTGGTGCAGCGCCACCATGTTGATACCGAACGAGGTCTGCAGCTGGGTCAGTGAGTAGAGGTTGTTCAGCACCACTTCACCGACCGCATCGCGCTTCACTTCGATCACGATGCGCATGCCGTCTTTATCGGACTCATCGCGCAGGGCGCTGATGCCTTCCAGACGTTTCTCTTTCACCAGCTCGGCGATTTTCTCGATCAGGCGCGCTTTGTTGACCTGATACGGGATCTCATGCACCACGATGGTTTCGCGGCCGGTTTTGGCGTCCACTTCCACTTCGCCACGGGCGCGGATGTAAATCTTGCCGCGGCCGGTGCGGTAGGCTTCTTCAATTCCGCGGCGGCCGTTGATAATCGCGGCGGTCGGGAAGTCAGGGCCCGGAATGTGTTCCATCAGCCCTTCGATGCTGATGTTCTCATCGTCGATATAGGCGAGGCAGCCGTTGATCACTTCGGTCAGGTTGTGCGGCGGTATATTGGTCGCCATCCCCACCGCGATACCGGATGAACCGTTGATCAGCAGGTTAGGGATTTTGGTCGGCATCACTTCCGGGATCTGCTCGGTGCCATCATAGTTTGGCACAAAGTCGACGGTCTCTTTTTCCAGGTCCGACAGCAGTTCGTGAGCGATTTTTGACATGCGCACTTCGGTGTAACGCATGGCCGCCGCGGAGTCGCCGTCCACGGAACCGAAGTTACCCTGGCCGTCGACCAGCATATAGCGCAGCGAGAACGGCTGTGCCATACGCACGATGGTGTCATACACCGCGCTGTCACCGTGCGGGTGATATTTACCGATGACGTCGCCGACAACACGGGCGGATTTTTTATACGGCTTGTTCCAGTCATTACCGAGCACGTTCATGGCGTAAAGCACACGGCGGTGTACCGGCTTCAGACCATCACGGACATCTGGCAACGCACGGCCAACGATGACCGACATTGCATAATCCAGATAAGAGTTCTTTAACTCTTCTTCGATATTGACCGGTGTAATTTCGCGGGCCAGGTCGCTCATGGAGGCGCTTTCCTTACTGTTAATTCCCGGATTCAAAGGTGCGAAAGTATATCACAATGCGTCCAGGTGGTGAACGGAAAGCGGCGGTTTGGCCGCTTTATTGCATTCCCGCCCGGGTGGCTGGCGTTGCGCCGCCCACCGCCGCGTGGAAAGATGTATACTTCAGCAAATTTTGGCAGGAGTAAGAACCGAATGACGACGGAAAAACACCCGGCTGGCGCCAACGTAGACGCCAGCGAGATCGCAAAATTTGAGGCAGTGGCCTCACGCTGGTGGGATCTGGAGGGGGAATTTAAGCCCCTGCACCGTATCAACCCGCTGCGCCTCGGCTGGATTGGCCAGCATTCGGGTGGGCTGTTTGGTAAGAAGATCCTCGACGTCGGCTGCGGCGGCGGCATCCTCGCCGAGAGCATGGCGCGTGAAGGGGCCAACGTCACCGGGCTGGATATGGGGGCCGAACCGCTGCAGGTGGCGCGCCTGCACGCCCTGGAGAGCGGCGTCAGCATCGACTACGTGCAGCAAACCGTCGAAGAGCACGCGGAGCAGTTCGCCGGCCAGTACGACGTGGTGACCTGTATGGAGATGCTGGAGCACGTGCCGGACCCGCGTTCGGTGGTGCACGCCTGCGCGCGGCTGGTAAAGCCCGGCGGCGAGGTGTTTTTCTCCACCATTAACCGTAACAGCAAGGCGTGGCTGATGGCGATTATCGGCGCGGAGTACGTGCTGCGCATGGTGCCGCGCGGCACCCACGATATTAAGAAATTTATCCGCCCCGGCGAGCTGCTGAACTGGGTGGATGAAACGCCGCTGCGCGAGCGCCATATCATCGGCCTGCACTACAACCCGCTGACTAACCACTTTAAGCTGGCCCCCGGCGTCGACGTTAACTACATGGTGCACACCCACCGCGAGCTGGCGGATTAACCCGCAGCGGGCGGATCCTTCCGCCCGTTTATTTCGCCGCCCTGCCGACGCCGGTTAGCAGGGCGAACCTGTTTACCCTGCTGGCTCCCTGCCCGGTCACCCCACGGATATGCTGGCTTTTGCCGTCCCATTAGTCGATTCGCGAAGAATGCGCAAGAATTCCGCGATCGAACTTTTTGTGCAAAATAATTCTCTGCCCATTGACATCAACCTGGAGCCTTTAGATACGCGGACTTAGCCAAATACCCCGTCACCCGCCCTCAAAACCCTGCGAAAATCAAGCCTTGTTAAGCATGGGGAAAACCCTAAAATATGCCCCATCTAGTGACAACAACTTCTTCCAACCCCTACATATAGTGTTTATCCACAGAGTTACTCACAATGAGCAGGCTGTGTATAAACGTGGGGATTATTTGCTATAAGGACAGGTAAAACGCGACATGAATCAGAGTCTGCTTGTAACCAAACGCGACGGCCGCACCGAACGCATCGATCTCGACAAAATCCACCGTGTGCTCGACTGGGCTGCCGAAGGGCTGCAAAACGTCTCCGTCTCTCAGGTTGAACTGCGTTCACATATTCAGTTCTATGAAGGCATCCGCACCTCTGATATTCATGAAACCATCATCAAGTCTGCCGCCGACCTGATCTCGCGTGACGCGCCGGACTACCAGTACATGGCCGCGCGCCTGGCGATCTTCCACCTGCGTAAAAAAGCCTACGGCCAGTTTGAGCCGCCGGCGCTGATTGACCAGGTGAAACGCATGGTCGATATGGGCAAATATGACCGTCACCTGCTGGAAGACTACAGCGTGGAAGAGTTCGCCGAGATGGACGGTTTTATTGACCACTGGCGCGATATGAACTTTTCCTACGCCGCGGTCAAGCAGCTGGAAGGCAAATATCTGGCGCAGAACCGCGTCAGCGGTGAGATCTACGAGAGCGCGCAGTTCCTCTACATCCTGGTCGCCGCCTGCCTGTTCTCCGGCTACCCGCGCGATACGCGCATGAGCTACGTTAAGCGTTTCTACGATGCGATCTCCACCTTTAAAATCTCGCTGCCGACGCCGATCATGTCCGGCGTGCGTACCCCGACCCGCCAGTTCAGCTCCTGCGTGCTGATCGAGTGCGGCGACAGCCTGGACTCGATTAACGCCACCTCCAGTGCGATCGTGAAGTACGTTTCCCAGCGCGCCGGTATCGGCATCAACGCCGGCCGCATTCGCGCACTGGGCAGCCCGATCCGCGGCGGTGAAGCCTTCCATACCGGCTGCATCCCGTTCTACAAACACTTCCAGACCGCCGTTAAGTCCTGTTCACAGGGCGGCGTGCGCGGCGGGGCAGCCACGCTGTTCTACCCGATGTGGCATCTGGAAGTGGAAAGCCTGCTGGTGCTGAAAAACAACCGTGGCGTGGAAGGCAACCGCGTGCGCCATATGGACTACGGCGTGCAGCTGAATAAGCTGATGTATCAGCGCCTGCTGAAAAACGAAGATATCACCCTGTTCAGCCCGTCTGACGTGCCGGGCCTGTACGACGCCTTCTTCGCCGACCAGACGGAGTTTGAGCGCCTGTACACCAAATACGAAAAAGACGACAGCATCCGTAAGCAGCGTATCAAAGCGGTTGAGCTGTTCTCGCTGATGATGCAGGAGCGCGCCTCCACCGGTCGTATCTACATTCAGAACGTTGACCACTGCAACACCCACAGCCCGTTTGATCCAAGCATCGCGCCGGTACGCCAGTCGAACCTGTGTCTGGAAATTGCGCTGCCGACTAAACCGCTGCTGGACGTGAACGACGAGAACGGTGAAATCGCCCTCTGTACGCTGTCGGCGTTTAACCTCGGTGCCATCGACAGCCTGGACGACCTGCAGGAGCTGGCCACCCTCGCCGTGCGTGCGCTGGACGCGCTGCTCGACTATCAGGATTATCCAATCCCGGCCGCCAAACGCGGTGCCATGGGTCGCCGTACTTTAGGTATTGGCGTGATTAACTTCGCCTACTACCTGGCGAAGAACGGCGTGCGTTACTCCGACGGCAGCGCCAATAACCTGACGCATAAAACCTTCGAGGCGATCCAGTACTGGCTGCTGAAGGCCTCCAACGATCTGGCGATCGAACAGGGTGCCTGCCCGTGGTTCAACGAAACCACGTATGCGCAGGGCATTCTGCCGATCGACACCTACAAGAAAGATCTGGATGCGATCAGCGACGAGCCGCTGCACCTCGACTGGGAAGCGCTGCGTGAGTCAATCAAAACCCACGGCCTGCGTAACTCCACGCTGTCGGCGCTGATGCCGTCTGAGACTTCGTCGCAGATCTCCAACGCCACCAACGGTATCGAGCCGCCGCGCGGTCATATCAGCATTAAGGCGTCGAAAGACGGCATTCTGCGTCAGGTGGTGCCGGAGTATGAGCGCCTGAAAGACCAGTATGAGCTGCTGTGGGAGATGCCGAACAACGACGGCTATCTGCAGCTGGTTGGCCTGATGCAGAAATTTATCGATCAGGCGATCTCTTCGAACACCAACTACGACCCGACGCGCTTTGCCAACGGTAAGGTGCCGATGAAGCAGCTGCTGAAAGATCTGCTGACCGCCTATAAGTTCGGCGTGAAAACGCTGTACTATCAGAACACCCGCGACGGCGCGGAAGATGCGCAGGACGATCTGGCGCCATCGATTCAGGATGACGGCTGCGAAAGCGGCGCCTGCAAAATCTGATACAGCTGAACAGGGCCGGGGCAACCCGGTCTCTGTACGTGATACCGTCGGCCGGGCTCTCCCGGCCGCTATCTTTTCATACCGGCCGGCGTTTCCGGCATCAAGACACTGGAACTACTGATGGCTTACACCACGTTTTCACAGAATAAAAATGACCAGCTGAAAGAGCCGATGTTTTTCGGCCAGTCGGTTAACGTTGCCCGTTTCGATCAGCAGAAATACGACATTTTTGAAAAGCTGATCGAAAAACAGCTGTCGTTCTTCTGGCGTCCGGAAGAGGTGGATGTTTCCCGCGATCGCATCGACTATCAGGCGCTGCCGGACCACGAAAAACACATCTTTATCAGCAATCTGAAGTACCAGACCCTGCTGGATTCGATTCAGGGCCGCAGCCCGAACGTGGCGCTGCTGCCGCTGATTTCAATCCCGGAGCTGGAAACCTGGATTGAGACCTGGGCGTTCTCTGAGACCATTCACTCGCGCTCTTACACCCATATCATCCGCAACATCGTTAACGATCCGTCGCTGGTGTTTGACGATATCGTCACCAACGAGCAGATCCTGTCGCGCGCCAAAGATATTTCCGGCTACTACGACGATCTGATCGAGATGACCAGCTACTGGCATCTGCTGGGTGAAGGTACCCATCAGGTGGCCGATAAGACCGTTACCGTTAACCTGCGCGCGCTGAAGAAGCAGCTCTATATCTGCCTGATGAGCGTCAACGCGCTGGAAGCGATCCGCTTCTACGTCAGCTTTGCCTGTTCGTTCGCGTTTGCCGAGCGCGAGCTGATGGAGGGTAACGCCAAGATCATCAAGCTGATCGCCCGTGATGAGGCCCTGCATCTGACCGGCACCCAGCATATGCTTAACCTGCTGCGCAGCGGCGAAGACGATCCGGAGATGGCGGAGATCGCCGCCGAGTGCCGTCAGGAGTGCTATGACCTGTTTGTGCTGGCGGCCGAGCAGGAGAAGGAGTGGGCGGAGTATCTGTTCAGCGGCGGTTCGATGATCGGCCTGAACAAAGATATTTTGTGGCAGTACATTGAGTACATTACCAATATCCGTATGAATGCGGTGGGGCTGGATCTGCCGTTTAAGACCCGTTCTAACCCGATTCCGTGGATCAACTCCTGGCTGGTGTCGGATAACGTGCAGGTGGCACCGCAGGAAGTGGAAGTGAGCTCTTATCTGGTCGGCCAGATCGATGCGGAAGTGAACACCGACGATCTCAGCGATTTCGAGCTGTAAGCGGCCCGTTCGATGTCCCGTTCGTTGATTACGCTGCGTGCTTCGGGTACGCAGCTGGAGTGTCAGGGTGAGCACCCTTCCCTGCTGGCAACGCTTGAAGCACAGCAGATCTGCGTGGAGTATCAGTGCCGTGAAGGTTACTGCGGTTCCTGTCGCGTGCAGTTGCTGAAGGGCCAGGTGAGCTATGCTGAGAAGCCGCTGGCGTTTGTGCAGCCGGGGGAGATTTTACCCTGCTGTTGTCGGCCGCAGGGTGATATTGAGATCGATCTCTGATCGGCACCTTGTGCCATTCCGTTTCCGGACCAGGTGGGCTGTGCTCGCTGGAAAAGCTTAAAAGCTTAAGGCAGCGCCTGTTGGAGCAGTGTGCTCGGCTCAGGGAGCCTGTACACTCCGCAAAGACGCAAAAAACGTCGTCCCTGACGGCTCAGCACGGGACATCCCTGTCCCGTGATGCTTTGCTCCGTGTACAGGCTCCCATCGCTTTATGTTCTGAGTCGTCTGTATGGAAAACAACTGCAATGAGCACAATGAGCAATGATTAACTAGCGATTAGAGAGTTTCCACCACGTCGATCCAGCCGTGGCCGGTGGTGACGGTCTGGCCGTTCAGCCAGCGGCGCAGCATGTTCATCGCCAGCATCGCGACCATGTCCTGTCTCGCTTTCAGAGCGTAGCGGCTGACGTTGAACTTCACTTTCTGCGCATAGGTTGCCTGCTGGGTGTGTAGCGCAAAGCCCAGCAGGTCGTTATGAATGCCGCCGACCACCAGCCCCAGTTCGGCCCCGCTTTCCAGCGCCAGCTGCTCTGCGCGGGCGGCCAGTTCGGCCAGCGTTTCCGGCTGGGTGGGCAGGATGTTACCTGCGGCCAGTTCGCTGCCGCCGGAGGCCAGCTGCCACTGCAGCAGGCCGGCGGTAAACTGCTCGCTGACGCTCAGGCGCAAATCGCGTTCATGCAGACGGCGCGCCAGCTGTTCCGGCAGCGTTTCGAAGCCTTCAAAAATGACGCTGTCGCCGGCCAGTTCGCGTACCTGTTGCCAGAATGCTTCCATCTCGGCCAGTCTTGACGCCGGGCCGTTCAGCTTCAGTTCGATGATCGGCATCGATGCGCGGTAGCCCATCACCAGTCCGTCAGGCAGCGACAGCGCTTCGATCTCTGAGGCCAGGTCGCTTTCGCCGCGGCCAAAGGTAGTCATGCGCAGGCACAGCGGCGGTTCGGGCAGCTGGAAGCGCGCTTTCAGGCGCGGCAGGATCTGATCGGTGACCATGACCTTGTATTCCGACGGTACGCCCGGGGTGAAGAAGATCCAGCAGCGGTTCAGCTCAATCGCAAAGCCACAGGCGGTGCCAACCGGGTTATCGATCATTTCGGCACCAAGGGGGATTTCAGCCTGTTTGCGGTTGCTCGGTGCCATCACCTTGCCCCGGCTGGCAAAGAACGCCTCCATTTTTGCCAGCCATTCGGCGTGAATTTGCAGTGGAACGCCTGCCGCCGTGGCGGCGGCCAGTGCGCTGAGGTCGTCGCTGGTCGGGCCGAGGCCACCGTTGACGATCAGCACGTCGGCGACCTTGCTGCGTTCAGTCAGCACCTGCACCAGCTCCGGCAGGCTGTCGCCCACCGTCTGGCGGCTGGTCATCGGCAGGCCGTGCTCAAACAGCAGCGCAGCCAGCCAGGCGGCATTGGTATCGACGATCTGCCCGTGCAGGACTTCGTCACCCGTAGCGAGCATTTCCACTCTGATCATTGTTTTCTCCGGTAGGGTCGTTTTTTTCACTTTAAGAACAGCTTAGGAGAAAAACAATGGCTGCTGTGCAATTAAAGCGACTCAGGCCGACGGTACCCGCTGCGCCACCAGAGTGAGGATGCGGTAAAGCGCGACGTGCTGCTGGTGCTGGTTAAAGACCTGTACGTCCCACTCCACCACGCCACAGGGCGGTTCGTCCGTTTTGGGGGCTTTTCTTCTCTTGCTCAGGCAGGTCAGCTGCGCCTGCAGGGTATCGCCGATTTTAACCGGATGGGTAAAGCGCAGCGCTTCCAGCCCGTAGTTGGCCAGCACCGGGCCGACCCCGGCATCGACAAACAGCCCGGCGGCGGCGGCAACCACAAAGTAGCCGTGTGCCACCCGCTCACCAAACAGCGACTGCGCGGCGGCGGTTTCGTCAGTGTGGGCATAGAAACGATCGCCGCTGAGGTTGGCAAAGTTGACGATGTCAGCTTCGGTAATCGTGCGCCGGGCGGTCAGCACGCCGTCGCCCGGCTGCAGCTCCTCAAAGTGTTTGCGGAACGGGTGGCGGTGGTCGGTGTACAGCGGCGCGCCGCGCAGCCACTGGCCGCCCACCGCCGCCAGCATCAATGGGCTGCCCTGCACGGCGGTGCGCTGCATATAGTGTTTGACCGCCCGCAGCCCGCCCAGCTCCTCGCCACCGCCGGCGCGCCCCGGGCCGCCGTGAACAAGTTGCGGTAACGGCGAGCCATGGCCGGTGGACTCTGCCGCTGCCGCCGTGTCCAGTACCAGCAGGCGGCCGTGGGCACAGGCGACAGCCCTTACTGTCTGTGCCGCCAGCGCCGGATCGGCGGTGACCAGCGTCGCCACCAGGCTGCCCTGGCCCATCAGCGCCAGCGAAATCGCCTGTTCACGGCTGGCGTAACTCATCAGCGTGGCCACCGGGCCGAACGCCTCCACACCGTGTACTGCCTCGTTGTGCAGCGGGTCACGGCACAGCAGCAGGGTGGGCGGGTAAAAGGCACCCGCCGGGTTGCTGCCCTCGCTCAGCTCCAGTTGCGCCAGCGAACCGCCACACAACGCCTCGCAGCCACTACTCAGCAGCCGGTCAACCTGCTGCTGCACCGCCTCACGCTGGGCGTGGCTGGCCAGCGCGCCCATGCTGACCCCGGGTAGCGCCGGGTCACCCACCACCACCGCAGCCAGCGCCTCAGACAGCGCCTGCTGTACCGCTGGCAGCTGCGTTTCAGGCACCAGAATGCGGCGGACAGCGGTACATTTCTGACCGGCCTTGCTGGTCATTTCGCGTACGACTTCATCAATAAATAGTGAGAATTCAGCCATTTTTGGCGTCACGTCATCGCCGAGGATGCAACAGTTCAGCGAATCCGTCTCCATACTGAACGGAATGGATTTCGCCAGCAGGCCAGGGTGAGCCCGCAGTTGCCTGCCGGTCTGCGCCGACCCGGTAAACGTGACCACATCCTGATAATCGAGATGGCTGAGCAGGTCCCCCACCTCACCGCAGATCAGCTGCAGCGCCCCCTCCGGCACCAGCCCGCTGTCGGTAATCAGCCTGACCAGACCCTGCGCCAGCGGTGCCGAGGTACTGGCAGGCTTGACGATCGCCGGCATCCCGGCCAGCCAGCAGGGAGCCAGTTTCTCCAGCATCCCCCAGCAGGGAAAGTTAAAAGCGTTGATATGCAGCGCCACGCCCTGACGGCTGCTCAGCAGATGCCGGGCAACAAACTGCCCCTGTTTTGACAACGGGATAGCGTCGTCTTCCAGCCACAGTGTGTCCTCCGGCAGTTCGCGACCGGCGAGGCTGGCATAGGTAAACAGCGTACCGATGCCGCCCTCAATGTCCACCCAGCCATCGCGGCGGCTGGCCCCGGTGCGGGCCGAAAGGGCATAAAGGCGCTCTTTGTTGGCCAGCAAAAATTTTGCCAGTGCCTTCAGCATCTGCCCACGCTGCAGAAAAGTCATCGCTACCAGCGCCTGGCCACCGTGCAAACGCCCGTAAGCCAGGCTTTCCACCAGGGGCAGCCCCGCGCTGCACAGTTGATAATCGGCTTCACCGCTTAATGGATGGTTAAACCGGCGGGCGTTGCCTTTACCGAACGCCCAGATGCCACACAAATAACTGGTCACATTTTCCATTCTTCCTCCACCAATACCATTTAATGATACTTATCATTTTTATGGTGTATCACATTACAGCAAAATCTAACCAGCGCTGTTTTTGCTAAAAATGGAAAACGCATTTTTAATGCACTTGTCATTTAAAAAAATTAAATCACTGTTAAATCTCGTTTTTTAAAAATATTTGTGAAGCGCGATCTTAAAACCACATTTCCTGTGTGGATCAGGGAAGGCGCTGCTCGTAGAGTGGATAAATGATACTTATTTTTTCATTTAACACCGAATAGTGAATCAAATTAAATGGAGAGCACGATGGATAACGCCGACCTGCAGAGGCGATTTGACGCCGCCATCGCCGACGAGCGGGCGATCGAACCCCGCGACTGGATGCCTGATGCCTACCGCCAGACACTGATCCGCCAGATTGGCCAGCACGCCCATTCTGAGGTGGTCGGCATGCTGCCGGAGGCGAACTGGATCACCCGCGCGCCCAGCCTGCACCGTAAAACAATTCTGCTGGCCAAAGTGCAGGATGAAGCCGGGCACGGGCTTTACCTCTACAGCGCCGCCGAAACCCTCGGCTGCAGCCGCAGCGAGCTGTATCAGAAGATGCTGGCGGGCCGGATGAAATACTCGTCAATTTTTAACTACCCGACCCCGGAATGGGCCGATATCGGGGTCATTGGCTGGCTGGTCGATGGCGCGGCCATTGTTAATCAGGTGGCGCTGTGCCGCACCTCTTATGGCCCCTACGCACGGGCGATGGTGAAAATCTGCAAGGAGGAGAGTTTTCACCAGCGCCAGGGCTATGACGCCTGTCTGGCGCTGGCCTGCGGCACGCCGCAGCAGCGCGCCATGCTGCAGGCAGCCATCAATCGCTTCTGGTGGCCGGCGCTGATGATGTTTGGCCCCAGTGACAAAGACTCCACCCACAGCGCGCAGAGCCTGGCATGGAAAATAAAGCGCCACAGCAACGACGAGCTGCGGCAGAAATTTATTGATAACACCGTACCGCAGCTGGAGGCACTGGGAATGACCGCCCCCGATTCGGCGCTGCATTTTGATGAGGCCAGCGGTCACTATCGTTTTGGTGAGATCGACTGGCAGGCGTTTTATGCGGTGATCGCCGGCCACGGCATCTGCAATTACGAGCGGCTTGCGGCCAAAAACCTGGCCTGGCAGGCGGGCAGCTGGGTGCGCGAAGCTGCACTGGCCCACGCTACAAAACATCCATCCCACGCTGCAGGAGCACCTAATGACTCAGGAATGGCCGCTGTATGAAGTTTTTATCCGAAGCCAGCAGGGGCTGGCTCATCGCCACGTCGGCAGCCTGCACGCCGCCGACGGGCAGATGGCGCTGGAAAACGCCCGCGATGCCTACACACGGCGCGGGGAAGGCAGCTCGGTATGGGTGGTGCCTTCCGCGCAAATCTGCGCCTCACAGCCGGAGGATCGCGGCGCATTCTTTGACCCGGCTGACGATAAAATCTATCGCCATCCGACCTTCTTCCCGCTGCCTGATGGCATCAAAAATATGTGAGGCCGGATGAACCTTCCACAGGATGACCTGCTGCACTACGTGCTGCGTCTGGCGGATACGCCGCTGATCCTCGCCCAGCGGCTGGGCGCCTGGTGCGGCCACGCGCCGGAGCTGGAGATTGACCTCGCACTGTCCAACATCGCGCTGGATCTGCTGGGCCAGGCGCGGAATTTCTATCAGTATGCCGCCGGACTGGCCGGGCCGGGCTGGGATGAGGATCGCTTCGCTTTTCAGCGCGACGAATCCGCGTTCAGTAACCTGCTGCTGGCCGAGCAGCCTAACGGCGGTTTCAACGACACGCTGGTGCGCCAGTTCCTGCTGGATGCGTGGCACCACTGCCTGTACCGGCAGCTCAGCCTCAGCCGTGATGCGTCGCTGGCAGCGATAGCAGCCAAGGCGCTGAAGGAGGTCACCTATCACCTGCGTTTCAGCAGCGGCTGGATGATCCGGCTCGGCGACGGCACCCTGCAAAGCCATGACAGAATGCAGCAGGCGCTGAACGGGCTGTGGCGCTTTACCGCTGAACCCTTTCTCAGCGATGCAACCGAGCAGCGCCTGGTGCAGCAAGGGATCGCGCCCGATGCGGCCGCACTGCAGGCGGCCTGGCATACGCTGACCGCCCCGGTGCTGCAGGCCGCCACCCTGACCCCACCGACTGAGGCGGCCTGGCGCCACGGCGGTAAACAGGGGCAGCACAGCGAACATTTTGGCTATCTGCTGGCAGAGATGCAGTTCCTGCCACGCAGCCAGCCTGGCTGCCGCTGGTAAGGGGGGACGATGAAGATCACGCAAATGACTCTGCAGCATCCTGCTGTTGCCGGTATCTGGCGCTGTCTGCGGCAGATCCCCGACCCGGAGCTGCCGCTGTTATCCATTACCGAGCTGGGGATGATCCGCGCGGTCAATGCAGCTCCGGCTGGCTGGCAGGTGGTGCTGACACCCACTTACTCCGGCTGCCCGGCCACCAGGTTCCTGCAGGACGACATCCGCCAGCGGCTGCAGCAGGCAGGGTATCCGTCGGCCGAGGTGGTGGTTAGTCTGCATCCGGCCTGGAGCAGTGACTGGATCAGTGAGACTGGCCGCCGCAAGCTGCTGGAGGCTGGCATTGCGCCGCCCCACCGCTGTGCGGCAGCGACGATCTGCCCTGTTGCCTGCCCGCGCTGCGGCAGTCTGCACACCGAACAAATCAGTGAGTTTGGCTCTACCGCCTGTAAAGCGCTGTACCGCTGCTGCGCGTGCCGCGAACCCTTTGATTACTTCAAGTGTCTGTGAGGGGAAAACGATGTCACAGTTTCATCATCTGACGGTAGAGGCCATTGAACGACAAACGGCCGATGCCGTGGCCATTACCTTTGCCCTCCCTCCGGGCGCGGCGGAGATCTGGCGCTTCACGCCCGGCCAGCATCTCACCCTGCGCGCCCGCGTTGATGGCGAAGATCTGCGCCGCTGTTACTCCATCAGCTCCGCGCCAGAAGATAACCGGCTGCAGATTGGCGTCAGGGCGGTGCCGGGCGGCCGCTTTTCACAGCATCTGCACCGGCATCTGCACCCCGGCGACACGCTGGACGTCATGCCGCCACAGGGGCAGTTTGGCTACCGGCCCCGTCCCGGGCACCAGGGTGATTATCTGGCACTGGCGGCAGGGTCAGGCATTACGCCGTTGCTGGCGATTATCAGCAGCACGTTGCAGCAGGAGCCCGACAGCCGCTTCACGCTGGTTTACGCCAACCGCCATACGCAGTCGGCGATGTTTCGCAAGACGCTGGCCGATTTGAAAGATCGCTTTCTGCAGCGGCTGCAACTCTTCTGGCTGTTCAGCCAGGAAAGCTCGGACAGCCCGTTACTCAGCGGGCATATCGACGCCGGGTACCTGGCGCAGCTGCATGCCCTGATCGGGCTGAACCACTTTCAACAGGCGTTTATCTGCGGCCCGACGGCGATGATGGACAACGCACAAAGCGCGCTGGGACAGGCCGGGATCGCCGCACAGAATATTCACCGCGAACAGTTTGATGCCGGCCACCAGCACCCGTTACCCATCCGCACCAGCCGTGATCAGCGCTGCGACGTGGAAATTCTGCATGACGGCCGCCGCCAGAAAATTGCCCTGCAGCCGCAGGACCGCAGCATTCTGGACGCTGCGCTGCGCCAGGGGATCGACCTGCCCTTCGCCTGTAAGGGCGGGGTTTGCGCCACCTGCAAATGCCGCCTGAAATCCGGCGACGTGACGATGGAGGTCAACTACAGCCTCGAACAGGATCAGCTGAACGCAGGCTATATCCTCAGCTGCCAGGCATGGCCGAAAGGCGACGGCGTGGTGCTGGACTTTGACGTTTAGGAGCCATGATGAACGAGACACCGAATTCACCACAGGCCAGCGCTGACGGCGGGCAGCAGGCCGGCGAACATCAGCCGCCGGTGCTTGCACGGCTGACGCACGGCGTGCTGCAACTTACCCTTAACCGCCCGCAGCGGCTGAACAGTTTTAATCCCGCGATGCACCTGGCGCTGGCCGCCGCGCTGGAACGCGCCGAAACCGACGACGCCGTGCGCTGCGTGCTGCTGACCGGGGCCGGCCGGGCGTTTTGCGCCGGGCAGGATCTCAGCGACCGCCGTACTCGCCCGGGCGATAACCCCGCCGACCTCGGGCTGTCGGTTGAAAAACACTATAACCCGCTGATCCGACGGCTGACCGCGCTGCCAAAGCCGGTGGTCGGCGCGATTAACGGCGTGGCAGCCGGAGCCGGGGCCTCGCTGGCGCTGGCCTGCGATCTGACGCTGGCCGCACGTTCGGCCAGCTTTCTGTTTTCATTCTGCCGCGTAGGGCTGGTGCCGGACAGTGGCGCCAGCTGGTTTCTGCCGCGCAAAGTGGGTTACGCCCGGGCGGCGGGTATGGCCCTGCTGGGCGATAAGATCGGCGCAGAGCAGGCCCTGAACTGGGGGTTGATCTGGCAGGTGTGGGAGGATGACCAGCTGGAAAACGCCTGCATGCAGCTGGCGCAGCGTCTGGCCGGGCAGGCAACCGCCGCGCTGGGTATGACCAAGCGGGCACTGCAGGCAGCGGCCACCCACACCCTCAGTCAGCAGCTGGATCTGGAGCGCGACCTGCAACAGCAGGCCGGGCGCAGTGACGATTACCGCGAAGGCGTCAACGCTTTCCTGACAAAGCGGCAGGCACACTTCAGCGGAAGATAGCAGCCAACACGCCGCGCGGGGTCAGCACGGCAATCACATCATCTATCAGGGAGAGACAAAATGAGCAGCCTGGTTCCAACCCTTGATCCGATCGAATATGCCTCACGCGAGGCACTGGAAGCCCTGCAGCTGGAGAGGCTGAAGTGGACACTGCATCTCGCCTGGGAAAACGTGCCGATGTACCGGAAAAAGTTTACCGCGGCGGGCGTACACCCCGGCGATTTACGGCAGCTGAGCGATATCGTTAAGTTCCCTTTCACCTCCAAGCAGGATCTGCGCGACAACTATCCTTTTGCCACCTTTGCCGTCCCCTCCGAGCAGATTGTGCGCCTGCACGCCTCTTCCGGCACCACCGGAAAACCGACGGTGGTGGGTTATACCGCCGCCGACCTGGCGCGCTGGTCCGGGCTGGTGGCTCGCTGCCTGCGTTCGGTGGGAGTAACCACACGTGATAAGGTCCATATTGCTTATGGCTACGGCCTGTTCACCGGGGGGATGGGGGCGCACTACGGTGCGGAAAAACTCGGTGCCACGGTGATCCCGGCTTCCACCGGACAGACTGAAAAGCAGGCGCAGTTGATCCTCGACCTGCAGCCGGACGTAATAATGGCGACCCCGTCTTACTGTCTGGCGCTGACCGATGAGCTGGAGCGGCGCATGGGGGGTGATGCGCGCGGCTGCTCGCTACGGCTGGGGGTGCTTGGCGCCGAGCCATGGAGCGCCGCACTGCGCGGTGAGATCGAGAGCCGGCTGGGGATCACAGCCTGTAATATCTATGGCCTCTCCGAAGTGATGGGGCCGGGGGTGGCGATTGAGTGCGATGGCCCGGATGCCGGCTCCACCATCTGGGAAGATCATTTCTATCCTGAAGTCATCGATCCTCTGACGCTGGAACTGCTGCCTGCCGGAATACGCGGTGAGCTGGTTTTTACCAGCCTGAGCAAGGAAGCAATGCCGGTGATCCGCTATCGCAGCCACGATATGAGTTCTCTGTTGCCCGGCGGCAGGAGGCCGATGCGGCGCATGGCCGCTATCAGCGGCCGCTCGGACGATATGCTAATCGTGCGGGGTATCAACATTTTTCCCTCCCAGCTTGAAGAGCAGATTATGCGCTGCCCTGGCCTCTCCTCCCATTATCTGCTGGAAGTGAGCCGCAGCGGCAATCTTGACCACCTGGCGCTGCGGGTGGAGAGAAAGACGACGCTGGATGCCAGCCGCAGTGATGAAACCGCGAAGCAGCTGCAGCACCATATTAAATCGCTGATTGGCATCAGCGCGCAGGTCAGCGTGGTTGAACCGGGTACGTTGCCGCGTTCCGAGGGAAAAGCGGTACGGGTTGTCGATAGCAGAGGAACACAGGACGCTGTACCGCATTGAATATGCTAAGGTAAAGGTTGTTTCCGTCCGCAACGGGGCACTGATGCCTGATAAACTCGATAGTTTTATTCGCCACTCGCTGGCCGTACAGCCGCTGAGCGGTACTTCGCTAATTATCTCTCTGTACGGTGATGCGCTGAGTCAGCGTGGCGGCGAGGTGTGGCTGGGTTCGCTGAGCGCGCTGCTGGCGCCACTGGGCTTCAGTGACCGCTGGGTGCGCACCGCCGTTTTTCGACTGCAGAAGGAGGGCTGGCTGGAGGCGGAAAAAGCCGGACGCCGCAGCTATTACCGACTTTCTGAACACGGCCTGCAACAGTTCCGCCACGCGGAAAGCAAGATCTATCAGGGCGAACCCGCTTTATGGAACGGCGAGTGGGATCTGCTGCTGCTGGAAGGGGTGGAAAAAACCGTACGCGCCCGCCTTCGGCAGTCTCTGGGCTGGCTCGGCTTTGGGCAGCTGAGTACAACGCTGCTGGCCGCCCCGGCAGACATCCGCCGCGACGTCACCGCCCTGCTCAGCGAACTCCCCGGGGGCGAGAACACCATCTGGTTCCGCGCACAGTCTGCCGGTGAACGTTCTGCCGGTTGTCTGAAGCGTCAGGTGGCGAACAACTGGGCGCTGGATGAGATGGCAGCGCACTACCAGCAGTTTATTGACGCGTGGCGCCCGCTGATGCTGATGCTGCGCGATCCACAGCAGCCGGTCAGTGAACAACAGGCTTTTGAGCTGTGCCTGTTGCTGATCCATGCCTGGCGCCGGGTGGTGCTGCGCGATCCACAGCTGCCTGACGCACTGCTTCCGCCGCAGTGGCCGGGGCATACGGCACGCCATCTGTGCATCAATCTTTACCGGCGTCTTGCATTACCGGCTACGCGGCGGGTCAGTCAGCTGGCAGAAAGTCGAATTGGCGAGTTGCCACAACCGTGCGCGGCATTTTATCAGCGCTTTGGCGGTCTGGAGTCTGTGGGTCATCAGCAGGCAACTGCTTAAGAAGGGGGAAGCGGAACAGATCGGGGGCAGAATAACGGCGCCCCGCAGGGCGCAGTTTGTGCAGCTTAGCGGCGTGCCAGCAGCAGGCCAACGACCAGCCCAACGGTGGCACCAACGCCAATCCCCTGCCAGGGTTTGTCATGCACGTACTCGTCGGCGCGGGATACCGCCTGGCGGGCGCGGTAGTAGTAGCTGTCCGACGCGTTACTGATGCGCGTTTTTACTTCATCCAGCGACTTTTCGGCTTTGGCCTTCAGCTCAACGTACTTCTGATCGGCCGGATCGCCCGACGATTTCAGCACCTCTTCCAGCGTTTTGGTCAGCAGCGCCAGGTCATCATCCAGGCGATTGTCATTAGGTTCATTTGATACAGACATCTTTCATCCTCCGTGGTCGAATTAATTGTCGCATTCACATTAACTATAGACCGTTTTTCGCCGATGAAATCACTGCGGTTACAGGATTTATCTGATAAATTCTGCGTGAACTGAATCAAACCCTGAGCAAGCTGTCGTAACTCCCTGTACCCGGAAGCCTTCCGGTTATGCGAATGTGTATTTTACATGCACGACAGTCACTACAAACTCGTTCACCTGAGGAAATATTTTCCGGCATGAATCGTAGAATGTTTATGAAAGCGTCAATGGCATTCGCAACCCTGAGCGGGATGTCCGGCTTATCCACCCTGTTCTCCCAGGCCGCCTGGGCAGAGAGCGATATTGCCGACGGCACCGCGGTGCGTTTTGATTTCGACGTGCTGAAAAAGCTGGCCGCAGACCAGGCGAAACATGCCTGGAGCGGCGCACCGGCCCCGCTGCCGGACACGCTGGCGACCCTGACCCCGCAGGCCTATAACGAAATCCAGTACGACGCCGGCCACTCGCTGTGGAACGGCCTGGATAACCGACAGCTTGACGTTCAGTTCTTCCACGTCGGCATGGGCTTTAAGCGCCGTATCCGCATGTTCTCGGTAGATGGCGACCGGCAGGCCCGAGAAATCCACTTCCGCCCGGAGCTGTTTAACTACAACAACGCTCACGTGGATACCAAACAGCTGGAGGGAAAAACCGACCTTGGCTTTGCCGGCTTCCGCGCCTTTAAAAAACCGGAACTGGCTAAACGCGACATCGTCTCGTTCCTCGGCGCCAGCTACTTCCGCGCCGTGGATGAAACCTTTCAGTACGGTCTCTCCGCGCGCGGCGTGGCCGTCAATACTTTCACTAACGGCAAGGAGGAGTTCCCGGACTTCACCGCCTTCTGGTTTGAAACGCCAAAGGCGGAAGACACCACCTTTACCGTTTACACCCTGCTGGACGGTGCCAGCTGCACCGGTGCCTACAAGTTCATCATTCACTGCGAAGAGAAACGCGTGGTGATGGAGGTGGAAAAACACATCTACGCGCGTAAGGATATCGAGCAACTGGGTATCGCGCCGATGACCACCATGTTCAGCTGTGGCAATAACGAACGCCGCATGTGCGACACCATTCACCCGCAGATCCACGACTCCGATCGCCTGGCGATGTGGACCGGCAGCGGCGAGTGGATCTGCCGCCCGCTCAACAATCCGCAGCGCCTGACCTTCAACGCCTATCAGGATGAAAACCCGCGCGGCTTTGGCATGTTGCAGCTGAATCACGATTTCCAGGATTACCAGGACGTGATTGGCTGGTACAACAAGCGCCCGAGCCTGTGGGTGGAGCCGACGGACAAGTGGGGCAAAGGTGCGGTGGCGCTGATGGAGATCCCAACCACCGGTGAAACGCTGGATAACATCGTCTGCTTCTGGCAGCCGGCCGAGCCGATCAAGGCCGGCAGCGCGCACAGCTACAGCTACAAGCTTTACTGGAGCGGCCTGCCGCCGGTACGCAGCGGCCTGGCGAGGGTGAACGCCACCCGCACCGGCATGGGCGGCTTCCCGGAAGGCTGGGCACCGGGTGAACACTACCCGAACGTCTGGGCGCGCCGCTTTGCGGTGGACTTCGTCGGCGGTGACCTGAAAGCTGCCGCGCCGAAGGGGATTGAGCCGGTGATTAATATCTCATCCGGCACCCTTAAACAGGTGGAGATCCTCTACGTCGAACCGATTGACGGTTTCCGCATCCTGTTTGACTGGTATCCGGACAGCGACGCCACCACCCCGGTGGATATGCGCCTGTTCCTGCGTACCAAAGACGATACGCTGAGCGAAACCTGGCTGTATCAGTACGCGCCGCCTCCGCCGGACAAACGCAAATACGTTGATGACCGGATTATGACCGCCGGTTAAACGATCGACAGGCGGCTGCGGCCGCCTGTTTTATTATCCGCGCAGCATATCGATGTGCGGAATGCCGTCCTCGTCGTACACCTCTCCCGTCGCTACAAAACCCGCGCTGCTGTAAAAGCGTTGCAGGTGCGCCTGCGCCGAAAGAAACTGCGGCTGCTGCGGCCAGTGGCGTTCACAGCAGGCTATCGCATGTTTGATTAACCGGCTGCCGAGGCTCAGGCCGCGCGCCTCGCTGCTGACGATCACCCGACCGATTTTCACCGGCTCGCCGGCGGCCTGTGGCGCGAGAATGCGGGCGTACGCCAGCAGCCGGTCTTGATACAGCCCGAGCAGATGGCGGTTGCCCCCCAGCAGATCGGCCCCATCAATATCCTGATAGACGCACCGCTGTTCAACCACAAACACCTGGCTACGCAGCGCCAGCAGCTGGTAAAGCCGGGCGGCGGTCAGCTCGCCGTGGTGCAGATCCTGCCACTCAATTTCCATCGTTTCCTCGCAAAAAAAATCGGGCCACAGGGGCCCGATTGTTATCGATATCCGAACGTTTTATCTCACGGCGTCGCCAGCTGCACCAGCGAAATCAGCGGCTGCGGGTAGACGCCCAGCAGCAGCACCAGCACGGCGGAGATCAGCACCACGATACCGCCCGCGGTAGTGGCCCAGTTCGCCGGGGTGTCGCGCTGCATCAGTTCCGGGCCGGCCAGATACAGGCTGACGGTAACGCGCAGATAGTAGTACAGGCCGATGGCGCTGCCGAGCACCAGCGCGCCGGTCAGCCACCACAGGTGCGCCTGCACGCCGACGGCGATCACGTAGAACTTACCGATAAAGCCGAGAGTCATCGGGATACCGGCCAGCGACAGCATCATCACGGTCATCACCGAGGCCAGGATCGGGCGATGCCAGAACAGGCCACGGTAGGAGTAGAGTGAATCGGCATCCGCACCGCGATACGGGCTGGACATCAGCGTCACCACGCCGAACGCGCCGAGGCTGCTGAACAGGTAGCCGGCCAGATAAACGCCAACCGCTTCCAGCGACAGCCCCTGCGACTGCACGGCGATCAGCGCCACCAGCAGATAGCCGAGGTGGGCGATCGACGAGTAGCCGAGCAGGCGCTTGATGTTACGCTGCGAAATCGCCATCAGGTTACCGAACAGCATGGAGGCAACGGCAATAATACCCAGCACGGTGCGCACGCCTTCGCTGTCGACGGCCGGCGCGTTGATAAACAGACGCATCAGCACGCCGAAGATGGCAATTTTGCTGGCGGTGGCCAGGAAGGCGGTAACCGGTGCCGGAGCACCCTGATACACGTCCGGCGTCCACAGGTGGAACGGAACCAGCGACAGCTTAAAGCCGAAGCCGACGATCATCAGGCCAATACCGGCCAGCAGCAGCGGCTGCTGGACCAGGCTGTCGTTAAGGCTCTCACCGAGCGCGACGAAGCCCAGGTTGCCGCTGTTGGCATACACCAGCGCCATACCGAACAGCAGGAAGGACGACGCTGCGGCAGACAGGATGGTGTACTTAATCGCCGCTTCCAGCGACCGGTTCTGCTGGAAGGCGTAGCCCACCAGACCGAACAGCGGCAGCGACAGCAGCTCAATACCGATAAACAGCGCCGCCAGGTGGTTGGCGCTGGCCAGCACCACGCCGCCCAGCGCGGCAATCAGCACCAGCAGGTAGAACTCTTCTTTGTTATCCGGGTAGGTGCTCAGCCACGGATAGGCGAAGGTGCAGGTCGCCAGGCTGGCGAGGATCACCAGCCCGGTGTAGAGCATCGAGTAGCTGTCCACCCGCAGCAGCGGGGTGACGTCCATTGGCCCTGCCTGGCCGACAAAGTACAGTGAGAACAGCGCCAGGTTAAGACCAATCACCGCCAGCGTCGCATTGACGAAGTGGTTGCGTCGCCACGCAATGGACAGCATCACAACTACCACCGTCAATCCGACGATCAGCAGCGGTAGAAGCGCGATCAAGTGTTGAGGAGTTATTGTCATGGCGAATTACGGCCTTGTAGTTGAAATTGAAGCGGTAAACCACTGCTGGATATTACTCATCGCAGCGTGGGAGGTGTCCAGAATCGGCTGCGGGTAAACCCCCACCAGCACCAGCAGAACCACCAGGACCATAATCATCAGAAACTCACGTGGCGACATGCTGCGCAGTGGCGTATCTGACTTAGGCGCACCGTAGTAAGCGCGCTGCATCATGATCAGTGAGTAAACCGAGGCAAACACCAGACCGAAGGTGGCAATAACGATAATCACCGGTGCGCTCTGGAAGCTGCCGGTCAGGATCATAAACTCACCGACAAAGTTACCGGTGCCCGGCATGCCGAGGTTGGCCACCGCGAAGAACAGTGACAGACCCGGCAGCCATTTGATGCGAGACCACAGGCCGCCCATCTGGCGCATATCACGGGTGTGCAGGCGCTCATACAGCTGGCCGCAGAGGATAAACAGCGCCGCCGCCGACAGGCCGTGGGCGATCATCTGCACCACTGCACCCTGGAAGGCCAGCTGGCTGCCGGTGTAGATAGCAATCAGCACGAAGCCCATATGCGAGATCGAGGTGTAGGCGATCAGACGTTTGATATCGTACTGAGAGAACGCCATCCACGCACCGTAGAAGATGCCAATGATACCGAGCCACATGGCAATCGGTGCGAACTCGGCCGACGCGTTCGGGAACAGCGGCAGTGCAAAGCGCAGCAGGCCGTAGGCGGCGGTTTTCAGCAGGATCCCGGCCAGGTCAACGGAACCGGCGGTCGGTGCCTGGCTGTGCGCGTCCGGCAGCCAGCCGTGCAGCGGCACCACCGGCATTTTTACCGCGAAGGCGATAAAGAAGCCGAGCATCAGCAGGTATTCCACGCCGTGCGACATTGGCGTCTTCAGCAGCAGCTCGTAGTTGAACGTCCAGACATTGGTAGCGCTGTAGTGCACAAACACCAGCGCCAGAATGGCGATCAGCATGATCAGGCCACTGGCCTGGGTGTAGATAAAGAACTTGGTGGCGGCGGTAATTCGCGTCTTGCCGTCGGAAGCCTTGTGGCCCCACAGCGCGATCAGGAAGTACATCGGCACCAGCATCATCTCCCAGAAGAAGAAGAACAGGAACATGTCGATGGCGAGGAACACACCGATCACGCCGCCGAGGATCCACAGCAGGTTGAGGTGGAAGAAACCGTGCCACTTCTCAATCTCGTTCCACGAACAGAGGATCGCCATCACGCCCAGCAGGCCGGTCAGCACGACCATCAGCAGCGACAGGCCGTCCAGCGCCAGGTGGAAGTTAATGCCGAAACGCGGGATCCACGGCACGGAGAATTCGGATTGCCACTGCGGCAGCCCGGTCGCCTGGGTCAGTGAGTAACCGCCCTGCAGCCACAGCTGCAGTGACAGGACCAGCGTCAGTCCCATCGCGATCAGTGCTATCCAGCGCGGTGCTTTCGGTCCGAAACGTTCGAACTGCCAGGCCAGCAGGCCACCGACGAAGGGTAGTATAATGAGCCAAGGTAATAACATGGCGATCTGTTCCCTTTAATGAATCTGAACGGGCCGATGACGCCCAACTTTCAGTTTGTTTTTAAGCCATCTTTTCGGGGGGGAAAGCCCCCCCCACTCACTAACCTTTACAGCACCATCAACAGGCCCAGCACCACCACGGCACCGATGCTCATCGCGGCCAGATACCAGCGCAGATATCCGTTCTCACTCACCAGCAGCCCTTTGTTACTCAGGCTGGCCAGCCCTGCCGGGATGTTCATCAGCGAGTTCAGCGGGTCGCGTGAGAGCAGCCGGGCAATAAGCAGGTAAGGCTTAACGAAGACTTTGTCGTACAGCCAGTCGAAGCCCCAGGCAGCAAACCACCAGGTGGAGAAGAAACGACCCGGCGCGCTGTTGGCGATGGAGGTCACCAGCGAGCGTTTGCCCAGCCACAGCGCCGCGGCCAGCAGAATACCGACAATCGCCACCACGCCGGAACCGATCTCAAGCCACAGCACGCTGCCGTGCGCCAGCTCGGTGGTTTCCGGCAGTACGCCGCGCAGCGGTGGCACAATCAGCGCACCGATAAAGGTTGAGAGCACCAGCAGCACCAGCAGCGGCAGGTGATGGGTAATCCCCTTGCCCGCGTGCGCGTGGATCTTCTCTTCACCGTGGAAGGTGATGAAGATCATGCGGAAGGTGTAGAGCGACGTCATAAAGGCCCCGGCCAGGCCGGCAACCATCAGGTTGAGATGACCGTTAGCCAGCGCACCGGCAAGGATCTCATCCTTACTGAAGAAGCCGGCAGTGATCAGCGGCAGTGCCGACAGCGCCGCGCCGCCTACCAGGAAGCAGGTGTAGACCAACGGAATGCTCTTACGCAGGCCGCCCATCTTGAAGATGTTCTGCTCGTGGTGACAGGCAAGGATCACCGAACCGGACGAGAGGAACAGCAGCGCTTTAAAGAACGCGTGCGTCATCAGATGGAAGATAGCCGCGTCCCACGCCTGCACGCCCAGCGCCAGGAACATGTAGCCAATCTGGCTCATGGTCGAGTAGGCCAGCACGCGTTTGATGTCGGTCTGCACCAGCGCGGCAAAACCGGCCAGCAGCAGCGTTACCGCACCAATAATGCCAACCAGGTGCAGAACGTCCGGCGTTAACAGGAACAGGCCGTGGGTACGGGCAATCAGGTAAACGCCGGCGGTGACCATGGTCGCCGCGTGGATCAGGGCAGAAACCGGGGTCGGACCCGCCATCGCATCGGCCAGCCAGGTCTGCAGCGGTAGCTGAGCGGATTTACCGACCGCGCCGCCCAGCAGCATCAGGGTAGCCCACTGCAGCATGTGGTTGTCAGCGGCGAAGTGCGCCGGTGCCAGTTCTACCACCTCACGGAAGTTCAGCGTGCCCAGTTCGTTCCAGAGGATGAACAGCGCAAACGCGAGGAACACGTCACCGACGCGGGTGATGACAAAGGCTTTCATCGCCGCCGCACCGTTGTTCGGGTTGGTGTAGTAGAAGCCGATCAGCAGGTAGGAGCAGAGGCCCACGCCTTCCCAGCCGAGATACATCAGCATCAGGTTATCGGCCAGCACCAGAACCACCATGCTGGCGATAAACAGGTTGGTATAGGCGAAGAAGCGCGAGTAACCCTCTTCCCCACGCATATACCAGGAGGCAAACATATGGATAAAGAAGCCGACGCCGGTGACCACCGACAGCATGGTCAGCGACAGGCCGTCCAGCGTCAGGTTAACGTCAATCTTAAAGTTGCCGACCTGCATCCAGGTCCACAGCGCCTGGTTAAACACCTGCTGACCGTTGTTGAAGAAATCCACGCCGGCATACAGGGTGACCAGCGCCGCCAGGCCCACCGAGCCCATACCGACGGTTGCTGACAGGTTCTCGGACCAGCGGCCACGGGAGAACGCCAGCAGCAGGAAGCCGATCAGCGGAAACAGGACTGTTAAATAGAGAAGGTTCATCCGCGCATCTCGCTCACTTTATCAATGTTGAGGTTCTGGCTGCGGCGATGAAGCTGCAGCAGCAGCGCCAGGCCAATGCTGGCCTCCGCTGCAGCCAGGCTGATCGCCAGGATAAACATCACCTGGCCGTCTGCCTGGCCCCAGTAACTCCCCGCCACCACGAACGCCAGTGCCGCAGCGTTAATCATGATTTCGAGGCTAATCAACATAAACAGCAGGTTGCGGCGGATCATTACCCCGGTCAGGCCGAGGACAAACAGGATCGCCGCCAGAATCAGGCCGTGCTGCAGAGGGATCATAGCTGCTCCTCTTTACGATTTTTAGCCGCGTCAGCCGGGCGGTTGCTGAGCACCTCGCCCGCACGCTGTTCACGTCCGATGTGATACGCCACCACCAGACCGGCCAGCAGCAGCATTGACGCCAGCTCGACCGCCAGCACGTAAGGTCCGAACAGGCTGATACCGACCTGTTTCGCGTCGATCATCGTGCCTTCGATGCCCTGGTCATTCACCGTGCGGATGGCATAGACAATCACCGTCAGCAGCACCAGCGACAGCAGGCCCGGGCCTGCCCACATGCCCGGCTTCAGCCAGTCACGCTCCTGCTGCACTTCGGCACCGCCGAGGTTCAGCATCATCACCACGAAGACGAACAGCACCATAATGGCACCGGCATAAACGATAATCTCCAGCGCACCGGCGAAATAGGCACCGAGTGAGAAAAACACGCCGGAGACCGCCAGCAGTGAGACGATCAGGTACAGCAACGCATGTACCGGGTTGGTGTGGGTGATCACGCGCAACGTCGCGACCACCGCCACCAGACCACACAGATAAAACGCAAATTCCATGCCTGGCTCCTTAAGGTAACAAGCCTTTGACGTCGATGGGTGGAGCTTCGTTTTCAGCGGAGCCTTTATCTTTACCGTCGATCGCCATACCCGCCATCCGGTAGAAGTTGTATTCCGGGTATTTGCCCGGGCCGGAGATCAGCAGGTTCTCTTTTTCATAGACCAGATCCTGGCGTTTAAACTCACCCATTTCGAAGTCCGGGGTCAGCTGAATCGCCGTGGTCGGGCAGGCTTCTTCACACAGGCCACAGAAGATGCAGCGCGAGAAGTTGATGCGGAAGAACTCCGGATACCAGCGGCCATCGGCCATTTCGGCCTTCTGCAGCGAGATACAGCCCACCGGGCAGGCAACCGCACACAGGTTACAGGCCACGCAGCGCTCCTGGCCGTCCGGATCGCGCGTCAGCACGATACGGCCACGGTAACGCGGCGGCAGATAAACCGGCTCTTCCGGGTACATCATGGTTTCACGTTTCGCGAAGGCGTTCAGGCCAATCAGCCAGATACTGCGTAACGTGGTGCCGAAACCAACGGCAAGTTCTTTTAATGTCATGTTCTTAACCCCTTACTGCGCCGTGTACAGAATCACTGCGGCGGTAGCCAGCAGGTTCAACAGCGTCAACGGCAGACAAACTTTCCAGCCGAACGACATTACCTGGTCATAGCGCGGACGCGGCAGAGCAGCACGAATCAGAATAAACATCATCATGAAGAAGGCCGTTTTAATAGCGAACCAGAAGATCGGTGGCAGCCACGGACCGTGCCAGCCGCCGAAGAACAGCGTCACAATCAGCGCGGAGACGGTGACGATACCGACGTATTCACCGACGAAGAACAGGCCGAACTTCATACCGGCATATTCAATGTGGTAACCATCGGCCAGTTCCTGCTCCGCTTCTGGCTGGTCAAACGGGTGGCGGTGACACACCGCAACGCCGGCGATACAGAAGGTCATAAAGCCGAGGAACTGCGGGATCACGTTCCACAGGTGAGTCTGGCTGTTAACGATCTCAACCATGTTGAACGAGCCGGCCTGCGCCACCACGCCCATCAACGACAGGCCGAGGAACACTTCGTAGCTCAGGGTCTGCGCGGAGGCACGCATCGCACCCAGCAGCGAGTATTTGTTATTACTCGACCAGCCGGCGAACAGCACCGCATACACCGCCAGGCCTGCCATCATCAGGAAGAACAGCAGGCCGATGTTCAGGTCTGCGCCCATCCAGGTGGAGGTAACCGGCACGATCGCCATCGCCAGCAGCAGCGAGGTAAAGGCGATCATCGGTGCCAGGGTAAAGATCACCCGGTCGGTAAACGGCGGGATCCAGTCCTCTTTAAAGAACATTTTGATCATGTCGGCCACCAGCTGCAGCGAACCGCCCCAGCCGACACGGTTAGGTCCGTAGCGGTTCTGGAACAGGCCGAGCAGGCGACGTTCGCCGAAGCTCATAAAGGCACCGCAGCCGACCACCACGAACAGGATCACCAGCGCTTTACCCACGGCGATCAGCACATCAATCACTTCCGGTGTCAGCCAGTTCATTGGACTGCCTCCTGCAGATTGTCAATTTCAGCGCCCGACAGGAACGGCGGGATGCCCGGCAGACCGAGCGGCAGACCCACCTGCCCTGCCTGCAGCTGGCTGGAGAAGCGTACCGGCAGACGCAGCTGCTCACCCTGACAGGTAAACTGCAGCACCGCACCGGCATTAACGCCCAGCTTCGCGGCGTCCTGCGGGTTGACCACCACGCAAGGCGCGGCCATACGCTGCTGGATAACCGGTGCACGCTGGGTCATCTCCTCACTGCCAAACAGCTGGAAGTAAGGGGCGACGCGCCAGCTGTTCTCATTACCGGTAAAGGATGCCGGTACGTTATCGAACCATGCCAGCTGGCCTTCGGCCGCTTCGAACAGACGCACGCCCGGATCGCCGTTACGCAGTTTACCGCCCACTTCAGCCTGGAATTTATTCCATGCCTGCGGTGAGTTCCAGCCTGGTGCCCAGGCAAACGGGATCTGCGAGCGCGCGGCGCCCGGCTGGTTGTTCCCTTCCATTGAGAAGGCGAACATGGTGTCTTTATCCTGCGGCTGACGCGGTTCATGCACGCTGATGTTGGCGCGCATCGCGGTTCGGCCGCTGGAGCGGTGCGGTGAACGCGACAGCTTCTGACCACGAATACGGAAACTGGCATCCGGCGCGGCGTCTTTGATCGCAGCCAGCTGCGGCAGTGCCGCCACACAGGCGTCAATCACGTGATCCAGCTGGCTCCAGTCCACTTCGCGGCTGTTGATGGTGCTCTGCAGGGAATGCAGCCAGCGCCAGCTCTCCAGCATCTGTACTTTTTCGTCGTAGTAAGCCGGGTCATACACCTGGAAGAAGCGCTGTGCGCGGCCTTCCTGGTTAATCACCGTGCCATCGCTCTCGGCAAAACTGGCCGTAGAGAGGATCAGGCCGGCCTGTTCGGTGGTTTTGGTGCGCTGATGGTCGATAACGATCACGTTGGCGGTGTTGCTCAGCGCCGCGTCAACCTGCGCTTTCGGCAGGTGGCGATAAAGGTCGTTTTCCAGCACGATAGCCGCATCGGCTTCACCGCTGGCCAGCTGGCTCAGCGCTGCGTCAAGCGTCTGACCGCCGATCAGACCGACACCGATGCTGTTTGTTGCCGTTGGCAGCAGGGTGATACCGACGTCGGCACCGCGCCCTTTCAGCGCTTTCGCCACGTTGGCCGCCGCCTGAATCACCGCTTCACTGCCGGCGTTGGTGCCGGAGATGATCAGCGGTTTACGGGCACCGGCCAGCGCCTGCACCACGACGTCGATTTTACCAGCGAGAGACTTATCAAGATCGCTCACCGCCGGTGCGCTGGCGTCCAGCTCATGGGCGATAGCGAAGCCGAGACGCGCCTGGTCTTCTACCGGGGCGCGATAGCTCCACGCGGCGATGTCATCCATGCGGGTTTCGTCAACGTTGGTGATAAACAGCGGGTGTTTGGCGTTCTGTCCGATGTTAAGGATCGCCGCAATCTGCCAGTCGGCGACTTTCTGCGCCGCGGCCATATCACGGGATTTGCCCTTCACCGCCTGACGTACGGCCAGCGCAATGCGCGCGCCGGTCTGGGTCAGATCTTCACCCAGCACCAGCACCGCATCGTAGCTTTCAATATCGTGCAGCGATGGCGTATGGATACCTCCGTCGCGCAGAATGCTCAGCATCAGCTCCAGACGCGCCTGCTCGCCCGCCGGGATACCGGTAGAGAAGTTCTCAGCGCCGACCAGGTCGCGCAGCGCAAAGTTGCTCTCAACGCTGGCGCGCGGGGAACCGATACCGATCACCTTCTTCGCCTGGCGCAGCACATCGGCGGCCCCCTGCATCGCCTGCTCGGCGTTGAGGGCGATCCAGTCGTTGCCACGACGCTGCAGCGGCTGGCGCGGACGATCTTTCAGGTTTACGTAACCGTAACCGAAACGGCCCCGGTCACAGAGGAAATAGCTGTTAACGGTGCCGTTGTAGCGGTTTTCAATGCGGCGCAGCTCGCCATAGCGCTCGCCCGGGCTGGTGTTACAGCCGATGCTGCACTGCTGGCAGATGCTTGGCGCGTACTGCATGTCCCACTTACGGTTATAACGCTCGGAGTGGGTTTTGTCGGTGAACACGCCGGTCGGGCAGATTTCTACCAGGTTGCCGGAGAACTCGCTCTCCAGCACGCCATCTTCCGGGCGGCCAAAGTAGACGTTATCGTGCGCGCCGTACACGCCGAGGTCGGTGCCGTCGGCGTAATCTTTGTAGTAGCGCACGCAGCGGTAACAGGCGATGCAGCGGTTCATCTCGTGAGAGATAAACGGACCGAGATCCTGATTGCGGTGGGTACGCTTGGTGAAGCGGTAACGGCGGAAGCTGTGGCCGGTCATCACCGTCATATCCTGCAGGTGACAGTTGCCGCCCTCTTCACACACCGGACAGTCGTGCGGGTGGTTGGTCATCAGCCACTCGACCACGCTTTCGCGAAACTCTTTCGCTTCACCATCGTCGATTGAAATAAAGGTGCCGTCAGACGCTGGCGTCATACAGGACATCACCAGACGACCGCGGGTATCTTCGGCGTTAGCGTACTGTTTTACCGCGCACTGGCGGCAGGCGCCAACGCTACCGAGCGCCGGGTGCCAGCAAAAATAGGGAATATCGAGGCCGAGGGAGAGACACGCCTGTAGCAGGTTGTCTCCGCCATCCACATCATATTCTTTACCGTCTACATGAATTGTAGCCATAGTGAACATGCTTCCGTAAGGCCCGTCATAAACGGGCGTTAAACTTTGCTTACCAGCGCGCCTTTAACAGGTTGGGCTGGATGCCGCTAATTGCGTGAGCGTTGCTGTAAACCTGAGGCGCCATCCCCGCTTCGAACTCTTCGCGGAAGTATTTAATGGCGCTCTGCAGCGGCTCTACCGCACCAGGCGCATGCGCACAGAAGGTTTTACCCGGGCCGAGCTGGCGGCAGAGTTGCAGCAGGGTTTCAATATCCCCAGGCTGCCCCTGCTTACGCTCCAGCGCGCGCAGAATTTTGACGCTCCACGGCAGGCCATCGCGGCAGGGCGTACACCAGCCGCAGGATTCGCGGGCGAAGAACTCTTCCAGGTTACGCACCAGCGACACCATATTGATCTCGTGGTCCACCGCCATCGCCAGCGCGGTACCCAGACGGCTGCCGGCTTTGCCAATGGTGGCAAACTCCATCGGCAGGTCGAGGTGCTGCTCGGTGAGGAAGTCGGTCCCGGCACCGCCCGGCTGCCAGGCTTTAAACTTCAGCCCGTCACGCATGCCGCCGGCGTACTCTTCGAGGATCTCGCGCGCGGTGGTGCCAAACGGCAGTTCCCAGACGCCCGGGTTTTTCACCCGGCCAGAGAAGCCCATCATTTTGGTACCGGCGTCGTCGCTGGTAGAGATGTTCTTGTACCACTCCACGCCGTTGGCAAGGATCGCCGGCACGTTGGAGAGGGTTTCCACGTTATTTACGCAGGTCGGCTTGCCCCAGGCACCGGCCGAGGCCGGGAACGGCGGCTTGGAGCGCGGGTTGGCGCGGCGGCCTTCCAGCGAGTTAATCAGCGCCGTCTCTTCACCGCAGATGTAGCGGCCGGCACCGGTGTGGACCATCAGCTCGAAGTCAAAGCCGGTGCCGAGGATATTTTTACCCAGCAGGCCCGCTTCGGTGGCTTCGGCAATCGCGCGGCGCAGGTTTTCCGCCGCCTCGATATACTCGCCGCGCAGGAAGATGTAGCCGCGATAGGTTTTCAGCGCGAAGGCGCTGATCAGCATGCCTTCCACCAGCTGGTGTGGCATCTGCTCCATCAGCAGACGGTCTTTATAGGTGCCCGGTTCCATCTCATCGGCGTTACACAGCAGGTAACGGATGTTCATGGACTCGTCTTTCGGCATCAGGCTCCACTTCAGGCCGGTGGAGAAGCCGGCACCGCCGCGCCCTTTCAGGCCGGAGTCTTTAACCGCATTGACGATCTCTTCCGGTGACATGCTTTTCAGCGCTTTTTCCGCGCCGGCATAACCGTTTTTGCTGCGGTATTCGTCAAAAAATACCGGTGCCTTATCCTCACGCATCCGCCAGGTCAGCGGATGGGTTTCGGCAGTACGCACGATCTGTCTCATTGATACTGCTCCAGTAATTTGACGATACCTTCCGGGGTCAGATGCACGTGGGTATCATCACCCACCATCATTACCGGCCCTTTGTCGCAGTTACCGAGGCAGCAGGTTGGCAGCAGGGTAAAACGCCCGTCCGCGGTAGTCTGGCCTGGCTTGATATGCAGATTCTCTTCCAGCGCCGTCTGGATCCCCTGATAGCCGGTGATATGGCACACCACGCTGTCACAGTAACGGATCACATGGCGACCCACCGGCGTGCGGTAGATCTGGCTGTAAAAGGTGGCAACGCCTTCAACGTCGCTGGCCGGGATGCCCAGTACGTCGGCAATGGCACCGATCGCGCCGTCCGGCACCCAGCCGCGCTGCTTCTGTACGATTTTCAGCGCTTCAATAGAGGCGGCACGGGCATCTTCGTAGTGGTGCTTCTCATGCTCGATGGCGTCGCGCTCTGTCGCACTCAGCATGAAAGCTTCAGTAACTTCGATCGTTTCGATCGCAATTCGTTGATCGTGCATAATTAGCGGTCCACGTCTGACATAACAAAATCAATACTACCGAGGTATACGATCAGGTCGGATACCAGGCTGCCGTTGATCACCGAAGGGATCTGCTGCAGGTGCGGGAAGCTCGGCGTGCGCACGCGGGTGCGGTAGCTCATGGTGCTGCCGTCGCTGGTCAGGTAGTAACTGTTGATCCCTTTGGTCGCCTCAATCATCTGGAAGGATTCGTTGGCCGGCATTACCGGGCCCCAGGAAACCTGCAGGAAGTGAGTGATCAGGGTTTCGATATGCTGCAGCGTGCGCTCTTTCGGCGGCGGCGTGGTCAGCGGATGGTCGGCTTTGAACGGGCCTGCCGGCATGTTCTTCAGGCACTGCTCCAGAATGCGCATACTCTGGCGCATCTCTTCCATCTTCAGCATCACACGGGTGTAAGCACAGCTGACGCCATCACCGATCGGCACTTCAAAGTCGAAGTTCTCGTAACCGGAGTACGGACGCCATTTACGCACGTCAAAGTCGAGACCGGTGGCGCGCAGGCCAGCACCGGTAGTGCCCCACGCCAGGGCCTCTTCCATGTTGTAGGCGGAAACGCCTTTGGAACGGGCAATCAGCACCGAGTTCTTCAGCGCGGTCTGTTCGTAGGCTTTCAGACGCTTTGGCATCCAGTCGAGGAATTCGCGCAGCAGGCGTTCCCAGCCTTTCGGCAGGTCATGCGCCACACCGCCGATGCGGAACCAGGCCGGGTGCATACGGAAACCGGTGATGGCTTCCACTACGTCATAAATTTTCTGGCGGTCGGTAAAGGCAAAGAACACCGGTGACATGGCACCAACGTCCTGAATAAAGGTCGAGATATACAGCAGGTGGCTGTTGATACGGAACAGCTCTGATAGCATCACGCGGATCACGTCCACGCGCTCGGGCACTTTGATACCGGCCAGTTTTTCTACCGCCAGCACGTACGGCATTTCGTTCACGCAGCCGCCGAGATACTCGATGCGGTCAGTATACGGAATGTAGCTGTGCCAGGACTGGCGTTCGCCCATCTTTTCCGCACCGCGGTGGTGGTAACCGATGTCCGGCACGCAGTCGACGATCTCTTCGCCGTCCAGCTGCAGGATGATGCGGAACGCACCGTGCGCTGACGGGTGGTTCGGGCCAAGGTTGAGGAACATAAAGTCCTCATTGGCCGTGCTGCGCTTCATGCCCCACTCTTCCGGCTTGAAGGTCAGCGACTCCATCTCCAGATCTTCTTTCTGCTTCGTCAGCTCATACGGGTCAAACTCGGTGGCGCGCGCCGGGTAGTCTTTCCTCAGCGGGTGCCCTTCCCACGTCTGCGGCATCATGATGCGCGTCAGGTGCGGGTGACCAACCACGTCGATACCGAACATCTCCCAGGTTTCGCGCTCATACCAGTTGGCATTCGGGAAAATTTTGGTAATGGTCGGCACATGCAGGTCATTTTCAGACAACGCCACCTTGAGCATAATGTCGCGGTTGCGTTCAATGGAGATGAAATGGTAGAAAACGGAAAAATCCGCGGCCGGTAAACCGTCGCGGTGGGTACGCAGGCGCTCGTCCATGCCATGCAGGTCATACAGCATGACGTAGGGTTTTGGCAGCTTGCGCAGGAACTCAATAACTTCCAGTAACTGCTCACGACGCACCCAGACCACCGGCACACCGGTGCGGGTAGGCTGCACGGTAAAGGCATCCGGTCCAAAGCGGTTACGCAGCTCGCCGATCACCGGATCATCCTGGTGATCACGGGTTTGCCATAAAGGCTGAGCGAGATCTTGCGTGGTTAAATCTGTCATAGGTTATTCACCATGCTGGCCTGTCACACAGGCACTCAGTGTTGGCGTCAGGTGGGTCAGCGCAGATGACTTAGTGTTGTTTTGCGCGCTTGATTGACCACATCCATAAACTGCTGTCTTAAATTTCGTCAGGGGTTCGCAGGTTAGTCACCGCGATGCGCTCTGCCTGTTTGCGTTCGCGCTCAGACTGCATATTGGCGCGATAAACCCCCTGATCGCCCACCACCCACGACAGCGGACGGCGCTCTTTGCCGATCGACTCCTGCAGCAGCAGCAGCGCCTGCATGTAGGCTTCCGGGCGCGGCGGGCAGCCAGGGATGTACACATCCACAGGCAGGAACTTATCAACGCCCTGCACCACGGAGTAGATGTCATACATGCCGCCGGAGTTGGCACAGGCACCCATTGAAATCACCCACTTAGGTTCCAGCATCTGGTCATACAGGCGCTGCACTACCGGGGCCATCTTGGTGAAGCAGGTCCCCGCCACCACCATGAAATCGGCCTGACGCGGCGACGCACGAATCACTTCCGAGCCAAAACGCGCCACATCGTGCACCGCAGTGAACGAAGTGGTCATTTCGACGTAGCAACAGGAAAGACCGAAGTTAAACGGCCAGAGTGAGTTTTTGCGCCCCCAGTTCACCATGTCGTGCATGGCGTGTTCCAGCTTGCCCATGTAGACGCTTTGATGAACGTGCTTTTCCAGGGGATCGGTGACGATCTCCTGTTTCTGCAGGGGATAACGGTCGTTTTCGCCGTTGGGGTCTACGCGAGTGAGCGTATAGTCCATGTGTTGTGCCTCGCTGTTACTGCGTATGACGATTGGAATGCGAAATGGTGGTCTTCTTCACATCAAAGCGACGACGGGGCGGTGCCCAGTCCAGCGCGCCGATGCGAACCAGGTAAACCAGGCCAGCAAGCAGAACCAAAATGAAAATGGCGGCTTCTACAAAGCCGACCCAGCCGCTTTCGCGAATGGCAGTCGACCATGCATAGAGATAGAGGGCCTCAACGTCGAAGATGACGAAGAACATCGCGACCAGATAGAACTTGGCGGACAGGCGCAGTTTGGCGCTGCCAACGGAGGCGATCCCGGATTCAAAAGGGGTGTTTGTATGCCTTCCGCGGGCTTTTGAGCCGAGGAACCATGCTCCGGCTAACATCAGGCAGCAGAGGCCGATGGAGACGACGAGAAAAACAGCAAATGCCCAATGATGGGCGACGACTTCTGTGGTTGTTGACATACCTTTGCTTACTCACCAAAAGTGGTGTCTCGCGTCCTGCTCTATGCTGGCAGTTAACAACACCACAACGATTCAAGGGAAGAATGAAAAAACCTTATAAATTTTGCTGTCACCAGAGTAGCCAGCAACTTTATGGGGTTTTTTACTCCTTTCACTAACCTTTTGTCAACTTAGACAAATGTATTCGTACATTAATTTACAGCCGCAACACCACATTAACAATTAGTGCCTAAAAAAAGCGCTAAATCGTGTCAGTGGCATCATGTGATCATAGTGCAGCGAGCAAATCCTTGCAGGAAACAGGTCTATGAATTTGTCTATTTTGGCAGGATTAGTCACGTTTTCCTGCCCCTTAATGGGGTTATTTTTTTGATCCAGGACACACTTTTATCTTTTTCGCATCAAAAACAGGCGACTCGGGGGGGCTAAATCAATTCAATAATTGAACCAATTGATTCATACCAGGAAGGAAGAATGTCGATTTGGCTTAACGTCTGCTTTTGCAGCAGGTGAATGGCGAAATGCGCTTTAACCGGGAGGTTCAGACAGAATTAATCACAATAAAAAGGCCTTTCGGTGAACATTTCACACGAAAGGCCTTTTTTAATCATTTAAACGGGCAGCAGCGACTGACTAATGAGAAAAATAATCGTTTACGTTAACAGTCACTCTTCTTCGTCAAGGAAGACGGCACCGTCAGTCGTCGGCGTCACCGCCAGGCTGTACGGATCGTTACCCGACTCCATTGCGTTGAAGATTGCCAGCGCCAGCTCGTTATCGCTCTGCGGATTACGGCACAGCAGGTACTCCGTATCCGGCAGCGGCGGCAGGCCTTCCGCCGCCCCCATCACGCGCAGTTCCGGGCTCATCATCTCGACCGGACGCGCCGTCACGCCGAGGCCGGCTTTCACCGCCGCGCGGACCGCCGCCAGGGTCGAGGCCACGTAGGAGATGCGCCACGGGATACCCGCTTCGTTCAGATGGTCGATGGCCATGTCACGGTACGGGCTTGGCTCATCCAGCAGCACCAGAGGAATCGCTTCGCCACGCTGGAAGATGTAATCCGCCGCGCAGTACCACAGCGTTGGCGAGGTACGCAGCACCTGCCAGGTAAAGTTACCCGGGCTGGAGGTGGTCACCACCAGGTCGACCTCGCCCTGATTGAGCATCTCCATCATAAACGGATTGCGCTTCACCCGAACGTCAATCGCCAGTTTCGGATAGACCGAGGTAACGCGGTTAAGCAGGAACGGCAGGATGGTATCGGAGGTGTCGTCAGACGCCCCGATAGTCAGTACACCCTGAATGTTGCTGTACATCAGCGAGGTGCAGGCTTCATCATTGAAGCGCAGGATTTTTCTGGCGTAACCCAGTAGCTGAATCCCATGTTCAGTGAGCAGCTTATTACGCCCATGTCGGGCAAACAGCTCTTTGCCGACCAGTTGCTCCAGTCGTTGCATCTGCTGGCTGACTGCCGACTGCGTTCTGCAGACCGCCGCCGCCGCCGCCGCAAAGGTATTCAGATCGGCAACGGCAACAAAGGTTCTCAGCAGATCGAGGTCGAGATTGAGTATCGGACGATTTGCGTTAGTCATGTTTTTCTTCACTTTATAAGTTTTTTATACAAACAGCTACCCTGGTATTACCAGCCCTATCAATGGGATAAGGCGATAACTAGTGCGCAATGGCGATAGTGCTAAGCAATGAAACATTGCCCGATGCATTACTTTCATTCGCTGACGTGAAGGACCTGGTCTCCCGCCTGCACTGACACATCACGCGCCAGCCGCATCGCTAAAGTGGAAAAGGTTCTTCCGTCTGATACATCATTAATGCACGCAGTACTAACCCATAAGTTGCAGGAAGCCGCGTCGTTGTCGTTATTGCTCCCCCGAGATGACTCAATGACGTGTTGAGAGGGGGAATGATGGGTCTAAAACAACCCTGAAAATTAAATTACCAGAACGCTGTGGAAACAGCTAAAAAGTTAAGTGTCACTTAAGCTTCAGGGGTATAAAAAGCATTTTTTCATTCCCCGCGACACCGGCTCGCCCGCTACAAAGTCTCCTGAAAGGTATCCTGACATACTGCCGTCTACTTTTTAAGCCCCAGGATGATTATTCTCATCACTAAAGTATGATTTAGTCGGTCACCCGCCGAAAGCAGGCAAAAAATTGGGCAAATCCGATTTTTTTTGCCTTCGCTCTGGTGCCGGAGGCATAACGTCAAACCCGACCCGCCGGTCGTTCAACTTTTACACAATCGACGAATTGAGCAAAAAACAGACAGACAAATAAGGCTTGTTTGACTGTTTACTTTATCATTAATCCATCATTTTTTACCTAAACGGGAGAGTTACAGATACGTAGTCTGCCGTTGAGGGGGCAAGAGTCTATACCGGAACTGGCTCAGGCAGCTATTAGTATCGACGAACGCCGCTTTACAAGCACGAAATGTCACCTTAAACCCCTGTTCGTCACCACTCTGCCAGTTGCCGGAAAAAACGTCCTTTAACCTGTCAAAGCCTGCCGCCGCCCTTCAAAAGCACCGGGGAGAGGAGTACATTGTGTGATGTTTCAATTTTCCCGGCGGAAAATGGCTTTCTGCCAGTCAAGGTGACAGAAGATGACCCCAATTGATAAATCCAGCAAACTGGATAATGTGTGTTACGACATTCGCGGCCCGGTGTTGAAAGAAGCCAAACGCCTCGAAGAAGAAGGTAATAAAGTCCTAAAGCTGAACATCGGTAACCCTGCCCCCTTTGGTTTTGAAGCCCCGGACGAAATCCTGGTTGACGTGATCCGTAACCTGCCGAGCGCGCAAGGCTACTGCGACTCCAAGGGCCTCTACTCGGCGCGGAAAGCGATCATGCAGCACTACCAGGCACGCGGCATGCGTGACATGACCGTGGAAGATATCTATATCGGCAACGGCGTGTCAGAGTTGATTGTTCAGTCGATGCAGGCGCTGCTGAACAGCGGTGATGAGATGCTGGTCCCCGCCCCGGACTACCCGCTGTGGACCGCCGCCGTTTCGCTCTCCAGTGGCAAGGCCGTGCACTATCTGTGCGACGAATCTGCCGGCTGGTTCCCGGACCTCGACGATATCCGCAGCAAGATCACCCCGCGTACCCGCGGCATTGTGATCATTAACCCGAACAACCCGACCGGTGCGGTATACAGCAAAGAGCTGCTGCTGCAGGTGGTTGAGATCGCCCGCGAACATAACCTGATTATCTTCGCCGACGAAATCTACGACAAAATTCTGTATGACGCCGCCCAGCACCACTCGATCGCTGCGCTGGCGCCGGACCTGCTGACCATCACTTTTAACGGTTTATCAAAAACCTACCGCGTGGCGGGCTTCCGTCAGGGCTGGATGGTGCTGAACGGGCCGAAGAAACACGCCAAAGGCTATATTGAAGGGCTGGAGATGCTGGCCTCAATGCGCCTGTGCGCCAACGTCCCGGCGCAACACGCGATCCAGACCGCGCTCGGCGGCTATCAGAGCATTAGTGAATTTATTCAGCCCGGCGGCCGACTGTATGAACAACGCAACCGCGCATGGGAGCTGATTAATGAGATCCCCGGCGTCAGTTGCGTGAAGCCGCAGGGCGCGCTGTATATGTTCCCAAAAATTGACGCGAAAAAGTTCAACATCCACGACGACCAGAAGATGGTGCTGGACTTCCTGCTGCAGGAAAAAGTGCTGCTGGTGCAGGGCACCGCGTTTAACTGGCCGTGGCCGGATCACGTGCGCATCGTCACCCTGCCGCGCGTTGATGACCTTGAGATGGCGATTAACAAGTTTGGTCGCTTCCTCGGCGGATACCGCCAGCTGTAACCCCCGCGTTCCTTGTGTTTTCCGTACGTTAACAGAGAGCGGTAACCCCGCTCTCTGTCATTTCCAGCAGAGGCAACATCATGAACCAGAGTCATTTTTTCGCCCACCTCTCGCGCCTGAAGCTGATCAACCGCTGGCCGCTGATGCGCAACGTGCGCACCGAAAACGTCTCCGAGCACAGCCTGCAGGTGGCCATGGTCGCCCACGCGCTGGCGGTGATTAAAAATAAGAAATTCAACGGCAACCTCAACGCCGACCGTATCGCGATGATGGCCATTTATCATGATGCCAGCGAAGTGCTGACCGGCGACCTGCCGACGCCCGTTAAGTACTACAACGCGCAAATCGCCCACGAATACAAAAAGATTGAGAAGATTGCCCAGCAGAAGCTGATCGAAATGCTGCCGGAAGAGCTGCGTTCGGCCTGGGCACCGCTGATAGATGAGCAACAGCACAGCGAGGCGGAGACCGCCATCGTCAAACAGGCGGACGCGCTTTGCGCTTATCTGAAGTGCCTGGAGGAGCTGTCGGCGGGTAACAACGAGTTCCTGCTGGCCAAGGCGCGGCTGGAGAAAACCCTCGCCCAGCGCCACAGCCCGGAGATGGACTACTTTATGACCGTATTTGTGCCGAGCTTCAGCTTATCGCTGGATGAGATTAGTCAGGAGTCGCTGTAAGCCGCATCAGACACAGGGCAGGTCAGAAAAGAAAAAAAGCACTGAGAGGAT